>DATFUE010000627.1:0-3779 GCA_035261165.1 Myxococcota bacterium | reverse complement strand
GCACCGCCATGCTGTTGGTCGAGTCGGCACCGAGCGCCGCGTCGTAGACCGTGCGTCCGGTCAGCACGCGATACAGCGCGAGCCCGAGCGAGAAGAGGTCGGTGCGGGTCGAGACCTCGAAGCGCAGAGACTGCTCGGGTGCCATGTACAGCGGCGTCCCCGGGACGACACCCTTCTGTGTCTCTCCGGCCGACGAGGAGAGCTTGGCCACGCCCAGATCGCCGAGCACCGCGCGCCCGTGGGCGTCGACGAAGACGTTCTGCGGCTTGATGTCGCGGTGCACGATGCCCGTCGCGTGCAGGCGCGCGAGCGCGGAGAGCACCTCGGCGAAGTAGCGGCAGATCTGCTCCAGGCTGCGCGCGTCCGCGGGCGTGCCGCCGTCGGGGGTGCTCTCGAGCCAGTCGGGATGGATCTGCGCGAGCGTGCGGCCCTCGATGAAGTCCATCGTGTAGTACTGACAGCCGGTGCCAGGGTCCTCGCCGAACTCGTAGATGTGCACCAGGTTCGGGTGCGCGAGACGCGAGAGCAGCTCGGCTTCGCGGCGGAAGCGGCGCAGGGTCTCGGCGTCGGTCTCGCCGGGCTTGAGCAGCTTGAGCGCGCGGCGCGCGTCGAAGAGACCCGGATCCTCGACCTCGAACACCCACGCCATACCGCCGCCCGCGATGTAGCGGCGCACCTTGAAGCGGCCGATCCGCTCGAGTGACTCGGGGTGAAGGGGTTCGGGCATCGCGGGGTCTCGCTCAGTGCTCGCGCAACTCGAGCTTGGCGATCTGATTGCGGTGCACTTCGTCCGGGCCGTCGGCGAGGCGCAGGGTGCGAGTCATCGCGAACATGCGTGCGAGCCCGAAGTCGTCGCACACGCCCGCCGCGCCGTGCGCCTGGATCGCCCAATCGATCACCTGCTGCGCCATGTTCGGCGCGATCACCTTGATCATGCCGATGTCCTTGCGCGCGACCTTGTTGCCGACCGTGTCCATCATCCACGCCGCGCGGAGCACGAGCAGGCGCGTCTGCTCGATCATGATGCGCGACTCGGCGACGCGCTCCATCGTGACCGTCTGCTCCGCCACGGTCTTGCCGAAGGCGACGCGCGTCTTCACGCGCTTGCACAGCGCGTCGAGCGCCCGCTCGGCGACGCCGATCACGCGCATGCAGTGGTGGATGCGCCCGGGACCCAGGCGGCCCTGCGCGATCTCGAAGCCGCGGCCCTCGCCGAGGAGCAGGTTCTCCGCCGGCACGGTCACGTTCTCGAACAGCACCTCGCCGTGGCCGTGCGGCGCGTCGTCGTAGCCGAACACCGGAAGGTGTCTCACGACCTGAACGCCGGGCGTGTTGCGCGGCACCAGGATCTGTGACTGGGCCTCGTGCGGCGGCGCCGACGGGTTCGACTTCCCCATCACGATCAGGATCTCGCAGTGCGGATGCAGGATGCCGGACGTCCACCACTTGCGGCCGTTCAGCACGTACGTGTCGGCGCGCTTCTCGATCTTGAGACGGATGTTCGTGGCGTCCGACGAGGCGACGTCCGGCTCGGTCATCGCGAACGCGGAGCGGATCTTCCCGTCGAGCAACGGCGCGAGCCAGCGCTTCTTCTGCTGCTCGTTCCCGTAGCGCGCGATCACCTCCATGTTCCCGGTGTCCGGCGCGGCGCAGTTGAAGGCCTCGGGCGCGATCGCCGAGCGGCCCATGATCTCGCACAGCGGCGCGTACTCGAGGTTCGTGAGTCCCGCGCCGTGATCCGACTCGGGCAGGAAGAGATTCCAGAGGCCTTCCTTGCGCGCCTTCTCCTTCAGCTCCTCCATGATCCGCGGCTGCGACCAGCGATTTTCCTGGACCTGCTCCTCGTACACGGGCTCGGCCGGGTACACGTACGCGTCCATGAACGCCTGCACCTGTCGCTGAAGCGTCTTCACTTTGTCGGAGTGCTCGAAGTCCAAAGGTTCTCCTCGGGTTGGGTGGAGAGGGCATTATACTGGCGCGGCGCGTCAAATTAGGGATGATGCCCGCCCCATGGCGCTCCGCTGCGGCATCGTCGGTCTGCCCAACGTCGGCAAGAGCACCCTGTTCAACGCGCTGACCGACTCACGAATCGCGGCGGAGAACTACCCGTTCTGCACGATCGAGCCGAACTCCGGCATCGTGCCGGTGCCCGATCCGCGACTCGCTGCCCTCGATGCGCTGGTGCACTCGGCCCGCGTCGTGCCGGCGACGGTCGAGTTCGTGGACATCGCCGGCCTGGTGCGCGGCGCCTCCCAGGGCGAGGGGCTGGGCAACAAGTTCCTCGCGCACATCCGCGAGACCCACGCGGTGCTGCACGTGGTGCGCTGCTTCGACGACGCCGACGTGGTGCACGTGGACGGCGCGCCCGACCCGCTGCGCGACGTCGAGACGATCGAGACGGAGCTCGCGCTCGCCGATCTCGAGACCGCCGAGCGCCGCGCCGACCGGGCGCGCAAGGTCGGGAAGTCCGGCGACAAGGAGGCGCAGGCCGAGGCCGCGTTCTTCGCGTCCCTGGTCGAGCATCTCTCGGCGGGCAAGCCCGCGCGTACGGTCGCGGTGCCCGAGTCACTCGCCAAGGCCTACCGCGAGGCGAATCTGTTGACCGCGAAGCCGGTCCTGTACGTCGCCAACGTCGACGAGGCCGGGCTGGCCGACGGCAACGCGTACTCGCGCGCGCTCGAAGCGCTAGCCGAGCGAGAGGGCGGCGGCAGCGTGCGCATCTGCGCGAAGGTCGAGGCGGAGCTGGTCGAGCTCGAGCCCGAGGAGCGGCGCGCGTTCCTCGCGGACCTGGGCGTGGACGCGGCCGGCATCGAGCGACTGATTCGCGAGACCTATCGGCTGCTCGCGTTGATCTCGTACTTCACCGCGGGCCCGAAGGAAGTGCGGGCCTGGACGATCCGCCGCGGCACCAAGGCGCCGCAGGCCGCCGCCGAGATCCACACCGACTTCGAGCGCGGCTTCGTGCGCGCGGAGGTGATCTCGTTCGCGGACTACATCGCCTGCAAGGGCGAGGTCAGCGCCAAGGAGAAGGGCCTGATGCGCGTCGAGGGCAAGGAGTACGTCGTCCAGGACGGCGACGTGGTGGTGTTCCGCATCGCGACCTAGAGTCACGCGCGACGGAACAGGCGCAGCGGCAGGAACGAGAAGGCCTGGAGCACGGCCGCGGCGGCGAAGAAGCCGTGGTAGATCCGCAGCGGATCGGCGCCGCGCGCCAGCAGCGGATCGAGGGCCGCGCCCGCCAGCATCGGCGCAACGCCGGCGATCACCCCGGCGATCACGCTCACGACGACCAGCGCGCGCGCCGGCGCCTCGGGGGGCGCAAGCTCGAAGAGCAGCCGAGTGTCTGCCACGCCGTAGCCCGAGGCCAGGAGAGACTGGAGGAAGAACAGGACGATCACGAGAGCTCGCGTGGCCTCGCCGGGTGACTCGAGCTGAGTGAGTGCCAGCAGCAGCGCCGCCTGCCCGAGCGTGGTTAAGCGGAACACGACGTAGGATCCCAGCCGATCCACGAGCGCGCCCCACAGGTAGAGCGATACGAGCCCGCCGACGAACTGCGCGATCGTCGCGAGCACCACGTCGGCGTTCGAGAAGCCGAGCGCGCGGCGCAGCATGACAACCGCGAAGGGCAGCGAGCCGTAGCGCACGGCGTAACTCCAGCAGATGCCCGTCAGATAGAGGCGCAGCTTCCGGTCCGTGCGCACGAGCGCGAGCGCCTCGCGCGCGCGGATGCGCTCACCCGTTCGTTCGCTCCGCTCCGGCAAACGCGCGATCAGCGCGAT
>DATFUE010000626.1:0-5205 GCA_035261165.1 Myxococcota bacterium | reverse complement strand
CACACCGCGGGCATCCAAAACGCCCACAAGCAGTGGTCGCGCGAGTCGTGGGACGAGATCGTCGCGAAGATCTCCGCCGCGGCGCCCGAGCCGGGCTGGAAGCTCGGCGTCGACTGCGAGTATCACGTGGCCTCAGCCTGGTACATGCTCGGCGAGGTGGTGCGCCGGCGCGACGGGCGCGGCTATGGCCAGTACGTGCGCGAGGCGATCCTCGGGCCCCTGGGCATCGGCGATTTCTGGGTCGGAATGAGCGCGCAGGACTACGCCGCGAACGCCGGCCGCGTCGCGTGCCCCTACGACGCGAGCAGCCGGAAGCCGGTGCCGATGACCTTCTGGGCGATGTGCGGCTCCGCCGAGTCACTCGCGGTGTGTCGCCCGGGCGGGAGCGGCTGGGGCAGCGCGCGCGCGCTCGCCGGCTTCTACGCGGCGCTCTTGCGCGGCGGAGCGCCGATCATCCGCCGCGACACCCTCGAGGCGCTCGTCGCGGTCGCCCTGCCCGCGGTGCACGACCGCAGCTTCGGCGTCACGCTGAACCGCGCCCTGGGCTTCGTGCTCGACTCGAAGGCGTTCGGCCCCGCCTCGGCCTGGTACGGCAATCGCGCCTCGGCGCGCACCTACGGCCACGCCGGATACTACTCGTCGGTGGCTTTCGCCGACCCCGAGCACGATCTCGCCGTCGCGCTCGCCTGGAACGGCTTCGCCCCTGCCGACAAGAACGACGCGCGCGTCCACGCCGCGCTCGACTCACTCTACGAGGATCTGGGCCTCTAGGTCGAGCGCGCTGACACGCGCTCGACCTCGCGGGCCAGGATCTGGCGGGTGATCGCGATCGCGCAGGCGTAGGTGGAGTCCATGCCGAACGCGCCAAGGCTCTTCGAGAGGAGTGTCTGGCGGCGGCTGTACGGCGTGTCCGACGCGTAGTGCAGGACGCCGAGCGCGAAGCCGGTGCGTTCCGAGAGCGCGACGATCTCGTCGTTCGGGTGGCGGCGTGGGTCGACGAGCTCGAAGATCGCCGACAGGTACGGGCCGGCTTCCATCTCGAGCACCGTGTAGCCCTCGCGATAGAACACGCCCATGTAGTTCGGGTTCTGCAGGAACGCGCCGCGCACGGTGACCGCTTTCTGGTTGTCGAGCACGCTGCCGTGCTCGAGCCAGGGCGCGAGATCGTCGAAGCCGAAGGCGTTGCGGATGAGATACGTGTTGTCGGAGTGCTCGTCGTGCACGACGCGCGAGATCATCACGTCGCCGACCTGACCGTTGAGCGTCGCGGCCTTGCCCATCACGTACGCGCCGAGCAGGGGGCCCGCGCCCTGGCCTACGCGCGAGAGCAAGTGATAAGCGGCCAGGCCGAGCGGGTAGTCGATGTTGATGATCCAGGCGTCGCTCTCGGCGAGCCTCTCGAGGCCGGGCATGCGCAGGCGCGGATCGAAGCGCTCGGGGCGCACGCGCGCCAGCTCGATCACCTGCGTCTGCACGTCGATCTGCGCGGTGACGTCGGCCGACGAGATCCCGCACTCCTCGTCCCACTGCTGCACCCGCGCCAGCGCGCTCGGATCGCTGTGCAGGTAGTGACGCAGCGCGAAATACAACAAGTTCGGCGCCGCGGGCGAGCCGTCGGCGAGCTGGTGTTCGAGCTCGGGCAGATAGTCGATGCGCGGGTCGCGGCGCGCTGCGCTGAGGATCGCGTCGCGGTGCGCGAGCGCGTAGCCGCCGAGCAGATTCGCGAGTGAGTGCGTGTTCGACGAGACGAAATACACGGGCGGCAGCGGAGCCGCGGGGTCGCGCACGTACACGCGCTCGACTCCGTGCCACCAGTGCTGCGCCGCGCGCTCGTAGGCGGAGAACGAGCCGGCGAGCAGCCGCACGCGCAGGTCGAGGCGCTTCGTCGCGAGCATCCGCAGCGCGGCGTCCGAGTCACTGCCGAGCGCTTCGCGGAGCCGCTCGAAGTCGGCCTCCGGCAAGTCGAGCGCCTCGGCGACGGGAATCCGCTTCGCCGCCGGGTCGGCCGTGGTTCCGGTCGCGCCCGCGGCGAGAAGCTCGTGCATCTTGTTCCACTCGATCTGGTAAGCGGTGAGGATGGGCACGAGATCGTCGATGTCCGAGGTGCTCGCGACGAAAGCCGCGAGCGTTCCAGCGCCGTCCCAGCGCAGCATCCGCCGCCGGCCGCGCGCGCGCACGCGCTGCCACGCGCGCGTCTGGAAGCCGAAGTCCGCGAAGGTCTCGTCCGACTGACCGAGCACGATGCGCTGCACCTGCGGCATGCACGCCGGGAGCCGCGCCGCCGCGTAGCCGAACGCGCCCACGTCGGGCCGCGCGTCGCGCGCGCCCAGGTGGAGACTCGAGTTCGAGAACGAGTGCGCTTCCTCGAAGGCCCGCACCCTCACCTCGCCCGTGCTGCGCAGCAGCGAGTACACGGTGCGCAGGTAGAGAGCGATCTCGTTGGTCTCGGTGTCGGGCTTCTGGCGCTCCACGGGGCTCCGATCGGAGGGGCCGGAAAGCTACCAAAGCCCCCGGGCGGTGCCGCCCAGGTAGAATCGCGCGATGCGCGAATACGAGAAGTACGACGCTCTCGGCCTGGCGGAGCTGGTGCGAAAGGGCGAGGTGAGTCCGGTCGAGCTGCTCGACGCCGCGCTGGCGCGAGTGTCCGCGCGCAACCCCGCGCTGAACGCGCTCTGCATGAGCTTCGAGGCGCGCGCGCGGCGCGAGATCGCCGCGGGCCTGCCCGCGGGACCGTTTCGCGGCGTGCCATTCCTGCTGAAGGATCTGCACGCGCACGTCGCGGGTGAGCGCCTGACCTTCGGCTCGCGACTCTTCGCGAGCTTCGTGTCCGAGACCGACAGCGAGCTGGTCGCGCGCTATCGCCGCGCCGGCCTGGTCACGTTCGGGCGCACGGCGTCGCCGGAGTTCGGGCTCACGGCGACGACCGAGTCGACCTTGTTCGGCGCGACGCGAAACCCGTGGAATCTCGAGCGCACGTCGGGCGGCTCGTCCGGGGGCGCGTCCGCCGCGGTCGCCGCGGGGATCCTGCCCGCGGCGCACGCGAGCGACGGCGGCGGCTCGATCCGCATTCCGGCGGCCTGCTGCGGGCTGTTCGGCCTGAAGCCGACACGCGCGCGTGTACCCATGGGACCGCACTCGGGCGAAGGCTGGGGCGGCATGAGCACCGCGCACGCCGTGACGCGCTCGGTGCGCGACAGCGCGGCGCTGCTCGACGCGACGCAGGGCCCCGACCTCGGTGCGCCCTACCATGCGCCCGCGCCGGAGCGTCCGTATCTCGAGGAGGTGACTCGCGCGCCCGGGAAGCTGCGCATCGCGCTGCAGACCCAGACCTTCAACGGCGCCGAGACGGACCCCGAGTGCGCCGCCGCGGCGCGCGCTGCGGCGAAGCTCTGCGAGGGCCTCGGTCACCGGGTCGAGGAGGCGACGCTCGCCGTCGATCGCGCGGCGCTGGCGGTCGCGACGCAAGTATTGATGGGCGCGAACGTGCAGGCGACCGCCGACGACGCCGCCGCGGCGCAGGGCCGCGCGCTCGGCCCGGACGTGCTCGAGACCGTGACCCTCGCGATCATCGCCGCCGTGCGTCCAGCCGCCGCGGCCGACTACGCGCGCGCGGTGAAGGTGATCCACGGAGTGAGTCGCGTGGTCGAGGCGTTCTTCACGCGCTTCGACGTGCTGCTCACCCCGACCATGGCGATGCAGACCGCGCGCATCGGCGAGCTCGCGCTCTCCAATCCCGCGGACGCGACCTACGGCCAGCGCATCTCGCGCTGCGTGGGCTACACACAATTGTTCAACGCGGCGGGCAATCCGGCCATGAGCGTGCCGCTCGGCACGGCGTCGGACGGCATGCCGCTCGGCGTGCAGTTCGCCGGCCGCTTCGGCGACGAGGCGACCCTGTTCCGCCTGGCCGCGCAGCTCGAGGCGGCGCAGCCCTGGGCCGAGCGCCGGCCGGCGGTCGCGGCGGTCGGATGAGTCGGCCTCCTTGCCGGCTCGCCGCGCTCGGTCAGGTGAGCGCGCTCGGGCACGAGCGCGCCGGCGTGTTCGCGCGGCTGGTCGCGGGTGACTGCTCGCGATTGACCCTGAACGAGGAATTGGTGCCCGAGCGCAGTCTCTGGCTCGGCGAAGTGCACGATCCGCTGCCCGCGATCCCCGCGCCGCTGGCGCGCTTTGCGTGTCGCAACAATCAGCTCGCGCTCGCGGCGCTCGAGTCGATCGGGCCGGAGGTGGACGCGGCCATCGCGCGCTTCGGTCGCGGGCGCGTCGGCGTGGTGGTCGGCACCAGCACGTCCGGCGTCGGCGACGCGGAGGCGGCAATCGCGCATCGCGAGAAGACCGGCGTCCTCGCGCACGAGTTTCACTACGACCAGCTCGAGTTCGGCGGGCTGGCGCGCTTCGTCGCCGAGGTCAGCGGCGCGCGCGGCCCCGCGTACACCTTGTCGACCGCGTGCTCGTCCGGCGCGCGCGCGCTCGCGGCCGCTCGGTCGCTCGTCGCGCTAGGCGTCTGCGACGCCGTCGTCTCGGGCGCCGCCGACTCACTGTGCGGGCTCACGACGAACGGCTTCGCCGCGCTCGGCGCGCTCTCGGCGCGTGTCACCAATCCGTGGAGCGCGAACCGCGATGGGCTCACGCTCGGCGAGGCGAGCGCGCTCTTCCTCGTGACCGCCGAGCCGGGCGGAATCCAGCTGCTCGGCGTCGGTGACTCGAGCGAGGCGCACCACATGTCCGCGCCCGACCCCGACGGCCGCGGAGCCGAGACCGCGATGCGCGACGCGCTCGCGGACGCGGGGCTCGCGCCCGAGCAGATCGCCTACCTGAACCTGCACGGCACTGGCACGCCGCAGAACGACTCGATGGAGGCCGCCGCCGTCGCGCGCGTCCTCGGCGGCGAGATTCCCTGCAGCTCGACCAAGCCCCTGGTCGGCCACACACTCGGTGCCGCCGGCGCGATTGAAGCCGCGTTCTGCTGGCTCGTGCTCGCGGAGCGCCGCGGCGGCGAGCTCGCGCTGCCCCCGCACGTCTGGGACGGCGCGCGCGACCCTGCGCTCGCGCCGATCCGGCTGGCCGCGAAGGGCGAGCGCGCGCGCGCCGGCGCAGAGACCTTCGTCATGACGAACTCCTTCGGCTTCGGAGGGAACAACTGCACCTTGATCCTCGGCACGAGTGACTCGCGGTGAAGGCGTCGCTTCTGCGCTGGGCGGCCTGGGC
>DATFUE010000625.1:0-6022 GCA_035261165.1 Myxococcota bacterium | reverse complement strand
ACTCTTGACGGAAACCATCTGCAGCTCGGCCACGATCAGCCGCAGTTGCTCGATGGCGCGCGCAGCGCCGACGCTGCCGTAGCCCACGAAGGCCACGGGCTTGCGCACGAATTCGCCGTACGCGTAGTCCAGTGCGTTCTTTAACACCGCGCTCGGCCCGTGATTGTATTCCGGAGTGACCAGGATGAAGCCATCGAGGCCGGCCAGCTTCCTGGCCCAGCGCCGAGCCACTTCATTCTTGATCGGCCCCCACGCGGGCGCGCCCGGCTCATTGAACAGCGGCATCGGGTAGTCGCGCAGATCGATGACCTCGAAGTCGAGGTCAGGGCGCTTCTCGGCGATGCCGTGGATCCACGCCGCCGGCTTGTCGCCGAAGCGGCTGGGACGAGTGGAACCGATCACGATGCCGATTTGCGGGTTCAATTTGGGCCTCCTCAGCTCGAATGCAGCGAAAGCTAGAAGCTGGGATACCATCTGAAAAGCATATATATCTCGATGGAATCCATCTTGAGGAACGATAGATGCTGGACGCGATGTCGCTGGACCAACTGCGGACCTTCATTGCCGCCGCCGAGGAAGGCAGCTTTTCCGCCGCCGGGCGCAAGCTGCGCCGCGCGCAGTCTGCGGTCAGCCAGACACTGGCGAATCTCGAGAGCCAGCTTGGCGTGAAGCTGTTCGACCGCAGGGGCCGCTACCCGCGAGTGACCGATCAGGGGCAGGCGTTGTTGAAAGACGCCAGGGCGATCGCGGAAGGCATGGACTGCCTCAAGGCGCGCGCGAAGATCCTGCGCGAGGGCTTGGAGCCGGAGGTCTCCCTCTCGATCGACGTGATGTATCCCATGGCCGCGCTCACCGAAGCGGTCGGCACGTTCCGCACCGCCTTCCCCCAAACTGCGCTGCGCCTGTATGTCGACGCGCTCGGCGCCGTCATCGAACCGGTGGTGCAAGGGACCTGCCAGATCGGCGTGATCGGCACGTTCCCGGTCGTGCCGGAGAGCCTGCACAGCGAGCCGCTCCTCGACGTGCCCATGGTCGCGGTCGTCGCCCCAGGGCACGCGCTGGCTTCGTACCAGGGCGTCATCCCCAAGTCCGAGCTCCAGAAACACGTCCAACTCGTGCTGACGGATCGCTCGAAGCTCTCCGAGGGCCACAGCTACGGCGTGTATTCGCAGAACGCCTGGCGGCTCGCCGACATCGGCGCGAAGCACGCCTTCCTGCGCGCGGGCTTCGGCTTCGGCTATCTGCCCGTGTCCATGGTGGCGGACGACATCGCGAGTGACAGACTCCGCGCCGTCGAGATCGAGCTGCCGCGCGATACCTCCTCGGTCATGCCGATGCACGCGGTGTACCGCAAAGCGGCTCCGCCCGGGCCCGCGGGCCGCTGGCTGATCGAGAGTCTCAAACGGCGCGCCGGCACCGAGAGCCCGAGGAAGACCGCCGGCGCGAAACGCAGGCGCAGCTGACCGCGCCCTGCGACGTCGTGTCTCGCCGTCCGATACGAGGTGCCCAGAGTTCACTATTAGTGACTCCGACTTCATGGGCACGGCTGCAGTGCGAGATGGGGGGCCAGACGATGATGCCCGACAAGGAAGAGTCCGCAGGTTCGAAGAGTGTGGCGCTCAAGCCCCGACGCCGGCAGTGCGTCCCGACACTCGAGGTGAGATGAGAGCTCGAGACCCGTGCCCTAACCTTCGCGTTTGTTTCATGCTCAGCGGAGGTCGACCGCGGAGCTCCCGATGGTTGCGCATGGCCTCTGCGACGTGGGATCCTGTGGTCTGCCTCGGTGCGCACCGGCGCGTGGCATGCATCTCGGTTCGCACGAGACACACGAGTAGCGAGACACTCGAACAACGAAGGGGAACTGCCATGAGAGTTCGGTCGTTTGCATGCGCCGCGGTCGTCGGCGCATTTCTGCTGGGATCGCTCGGCCTCGCCCATGCTGCCGAGAAGGAAGCCGCCAAGCCCGACGCGACGATTGAGATTTCCGCGAAGGCACTCGCTGCGGGTGCCGGGTACAGCTGGGGCGGCGGCAAGCTGAAGTACCAAGGGAAGGCGTACGACGTGACCATCGACGGTCTCACCGTGGGCGCCGTGGGCATGAGCTCGATCACCGCGAGCGGCGAAGTGTACAACCTGAAGAAGCTCGAAGACCTCGACGGGAACTACACGGCCGTGGCCGCTGGCGCGACGATCGGCGGAGGCGGCGGCGCTCTCACGATGCAGAACCAGAACGGCGTTCAGATAACCCTGAAGGCGACGACCCGAGGGGTAAACCTGACGCTCGGCGTCTCCGGCGTGAAGCTCGCGGTCAAGAAGTAGCGAGGGTCAGCGCCGAGCCGCGCATTGCGCGCAACGCAGCGACTGGCGGGCGGCGTCGGGACAATGCGCGAGGTCTGGCGACACCGAACGGTGTCGCTAGGCCTCGCATCGCGGTCGACGACCGCCCGCGCGTGTCGGAGTCACCGCGCGGCACTACGCGCGTTGGGCGAGCGGTGACGGCTACCGCGATCCGATGCGGCTCGAGGCGGGCGAAGTCCCCGCAGACCTGCTCGAGTGGCTGGTCGCTCCCCCGAGTAGTGCCCCGAGTGAGTCACTCGAGCAGGGTAAGTTATGGTGGTCCCTACGGGATTTGAACCCGTGTCTCCAGGGTGAGAACCTGATATCCTAGGCCTCTAGACGAAGGGACCGACCAAGGGCGCGCACTGTAGGTGGGAGCGCGCGCCCAGTCAACGGCGTCGCTCGACTCCTCGACGGAGGTTCGCGCGGTGGTGGTGCGGGGATGAGCGAGGAGCCTGGGCAGCCGATCACGGGGCTGCGGCGCGGCGCGGTCGGCGAGAACGTCTTCCTGTGCGGAGACCCGGCGCGTGTGCCGCGGATCGCGAAGGATTGGTCGAACGCGCGCGAGATCTTGAACCTGCGCGAGTACCGGATCGCGGTGGGTGAGCGCGACGGCGTGCCGCTGGCCGCGGCGTCGACGGGCATCGGCGCGCCGAGCACGGCGATCCTCGTCGAGGAGCTGGCGAAGATCGGCGCGAAGCGGCTGATCCGCGTGGGCAACAGCGGCGGGCTCCAGCCCGCGCTCGAGCTCGGCGACCTGGTGATCACGACCGGCGCGGTGCGCGACGACGGCACCTCGCGGAGCTACGTGTTGCCGGAGTATCCGGCAGTCGCGAGCTGGGAAGTCGTCGGCGCGCTGGTGACTGCGGCGCGCGCGCGCGGCGTTCGACATGCGGTGGGACTCACTTGGTCGCTCGACGCGTTCTACGCGCGCAACGCGGTGCTCGGCCGCGACGGCGCGCTCGAGAGCATGAGCTTCGGCGGCTATCGCCCGCCCGAGCTCGAGAGCCGGATCGCGGCGATGCGCGACGCGCGCGTGCAGAACTGCGAGATGGAGAGCGGCATCCTACTGACCCTGGCAGGGCTCTTCGGGCTCTCCGCCGGCTGTATCTGCGTCGTTTCGGATCGCGCGCCGTGGCCGGGGCCGGCGGAGCTCGACATCGACAAGAACATGGACGCCTGCATCGCGGTCGCGAGCGACGCGATGCTCGCGCTCGCCAAAGGGTGAACGCGCTCTCGGTCTGGGCCGCGCGCGCGCTCACGCCCGCGGGTGAGGCGACGCGCGTGCGCGTCCGCTGCGCGGGCGGTCGCATCGAGTCGGTCGAGTCCGGCGTCGAGCCGCGCTCCGACGACCTGCGACACGAGAATGCGACGCTGGTCCCGGGGCTCGTCGATCTGCAGGTGAACGGCGGCGCGGGCGCGGCGTACGACGAAGCCGACCCCGCCGCGCGCCGGCGCGCGACCGACTTCCACCTGCGCGCCGGTACGACCAGCTTGCTCGCGACCCTGGTGAGCGCGCCGCTCGACCACCTCGAACCGGCGCTCGGGCGGCTGCTTGGCGACGTCTCGGCGAGCGGACCGGTGCTCGGCGTGCACCTCGAGGGGCCGTTTCTGGTCGAGGCGAAGCGCGGGGCGCATTCCGCGGCTGCGCTCTGCGACCCGACACCGGACCGTGTCACTCGCGTCCTGGACGTCGCGGAAGGCGCGCTGCGCATGCTGACGCTCGCGCCCGAGCGCGCCGGCGCCCTCGACGCGGTGGCCCGCTTCGCGAACGCGGGCGCGATGGTCGCCGCGGGTCACTCGCGCGCCACGCTCGCCGAGGTGCGCGCAGCGATCGAACGCGGTCTCTCGTTCGTCACGCACCTTGGCAACGCGAGTGACTGGCCCGCGCGGGTGCTCGATCCGGCGCTCGGCCGGCGCGTCTCGGAGCCGAACCTGGTGGGCGCGTTTCTGATCGACCGCCGGCTGCGCGGCAGCGTGATCCTCGACGGCCACCACCTGCACCCGGAGCTGGCGCGAGCGCTCGTCGAGCTGCGCGGCGCGGACGCGATCGCGCTGGTCTCCGACGCCACCCCCGCGGCCGGGCTCGCGCCGGGGCGGTACCGGATGGGCGGCCTCGACGCGGAGATCCACGCGGACGGCCTCGCGACGACCGGCGAGAGCCTGGCGGGGAGCGCGATCCCGCTGCTCGCCGCGGTGCGCGTCGCGGTGCGCCTGGCGGGTCTGCCGCTGGCGACGGCCGTGCGCATGGCCAGCGCGGTGCCCGCCGCGTTGCTCGGCCTCGAGGGCCGGAAGGGTTGCATCAGCGCGGGCGCGGATGCGGACTTGCTTGCGCTCGGACCCGACCTGTCGCTCCGCGCCGTGTACCGCGCCGGGGAAGCGCTCGCTCTCTGAGTCGCTTGCCGTGGCTCGCGGCGTCAAGTTCGGAGGCACCGGGCCGATGGAGTCCGGTGACGCCGCGGCACGGAGCCGCGCGCAGGAGGACCTCATGCGCAAGCTGATCGCCACCACGCTCGCTGGACTCACACTCGTCGCAGCCATCGCCCTCACTCCGGCCAGCGCGGGCGCAGTCGGCTACGAGGACTCACTCGACGACTGCTCCTATCCCAAGATCTTCGACGCGCTGTTCCTGCGGCCGGTCGGCCTCGTCGCGCTGGTCTTCGGCGCCGTGACCCTGCCGCTCTCGGCTCCCTTCACCTTGTGGCCCGCGACGGTCAACAAGGACGACGGCGAGTTCATCAACCTGATGGTCGTGCCCGCGGCGAAGTTCACGTTCTCGCGCCGCCTGGGCGAGTGCGTGTCCGGCTCGAACACCTAGTGAGTGGACCGCGCGCGCCACAGCTCGCGCGCGGAGATCACGACCGCGATCGCCGCGATCGCGAACCAGGTGAGCGCGTACTGTACGTGATCGACCCGGCTCGCCGGCTCCGGCAGCTCGGCGATCGGTGATTCGACTCCCGGCTCGGGCGCGCGCACGAGCAGCGCCGGCTCGAGTGACTCGCCGATCTGGCGCTCCAGCGCCGCCAGGTGGATCCGGTTCCAGTGCACCAGCTTGCTCGGCGGCGGCGTCTCCCCCGCGGGCAGCGGCTCCTGCGCGAGCGGGCGCAGCACGCCTTCGACCCGGGTCGGTTTCGCGCCGCCGGAGTCACCCCGCAGGAACTCCTCCGCCTCGCGGGGCGAGAGGAATCCGCGGTCGACGAGCAGCAGCTTCGCGCGACCCGGGAGCGCCAGCGGCGTCAGCAAGTGGACGCCCTCGTGGACGCCGCGACTCTGGTGGTCGAGCAGCACCGACTCCTGGGTGCGCAGCTCACCCTCGGCGCGGACCCGGCGAAACGCGAACGCCTCGGGATCCGCCAGCGCGGCCGCGACCTCGACCGCGGGCTCCGCGAGCCGCGCCCGCATCGCCTCGATCCACGCCTGCTTCTCCGCGTTGCGCCGCACCTGCCAGACGCCAAGGGCGATGGTGACGAGCGCCGCGCCGAGCAGGAACACGGCGAGTCCGATCCGCGACCCGGCCGGCTCACGATTGGTTGTGTTCACGAAATTGGGTCCGTCGCGAGCTTCTGAAGCGTGCGCTCCGAAACGGCTTCTCCGCCCAAGGAGTAAGAGCTGACTGCTTGGGACGCGGCGAAACCTCGGAGAGGGGAGATGCCAGGTGAACGAAGGGACGCGCGCCGGTGAACGG
>DATFUE010000624.1:0-2199 GCA_035261165.1 Myxococcota bacterium | reverse complement strand
CGGCACGATCGACGGCGCGCGCATCGAGGCGGTCCTGATTCCCGAGGCGCGCCGCTACACGCTCTGCGTGTCCTCGCAGGTCGGCTGCAGCCTCGACTGCGCCTTCTGCGCGACGGGGCGCATGGGCCTGGGGCGCAACTTGCACGCCGACGAGATCGTCGATCAGGCGCTGCACGCCGCGGAGCTGCTCGACGCCGACGGCCGCGCGCTCACGCACGTGGTGTTCATGGGTATGGGCGAGCCGCTCCTGAACCTGAAGCACGTGGTGCAGGCGATTCGCGTGCTCACACACGCCGACGCGTTCGCGCTCGCGCCGCGACGCATCACTGTGTCGACCGCCGGCGTCGCGCCGAAGATCGCCGAGCTGGGCAAGGCCGTGGGGGTGCGGCTGGCGATCTCGCTGCACGCCGCCCGCGACGAGCTGCGCGACGTGCTGGTGCCGCTGAACCGGCGCTTCGCGATCGCCGAGCTGATG
This sequence comes from Myxococcota bacterium, assembly GCA_035261165.1. Taxonomy (GTDB): domain Bacteria; phylum Myxococcota_A; class UBA9160; order SZUA-336; family SZUA-336; genus VGRW01. Next base: position 1,724 of record DATFUE010000624.1, on the reverse strand, counting down.
GACGCCTGCGGCGCATTTCCGACGCCGAAGCGCGAGCGCATCTCGTTCGAATACACGCTGATCGCGGGCGTGAACGACTCGGTCGCCGACGCGCGCGCGCTCGCTGCGCTGGCCCGCAAGGCGCGCGCCAAGGTTAACCTGATCCCCCTGAACGAGCATCCCGGCACCTCCCACAGGAGGCCGAGCGAGGCGCGCATGGACGCGTTCCTCGGGGCGCTCGTCGCGGAGCGAGTGACCGCGACGCTGCGCCGCTCGCGCGGGGACGACATCTTCGCCGCCTGCGGCCAGCTGGGCGCAAAGTCCCATTCCAATTGACTGCGCTCGCCTGCGGCTCGCTGCGCGCGCCCTTCCGATGGTCGCGTGGGCACCCTACCCACGCTCCGGCACTTGCCCGGCCGGCTCAGGACGGCCTTGGCCGGCCGATCCTCTCTAGTGACACTTACGCCAACGCGAGGCCGAGCGAGGGCCGTCCCGAGCGAGGTCGCAAGCATCGAAGATGCGCGCAGCGAGCCGCAGGCGAGCGTAGCCGATAAGGTTTTGATGCTCTACGCGATCGGCGACATTCACGGCATGCGCGACGAGCTGGTCCGGCTGCTGTCACGCATGCCCCTCCAGAAGGGCGACCGGCTGCTCTTCATCGGCGACTATGTCGACCGCGGCCCGAACCCCAAGGGCGTCGTCGACGAGCTGATCGAGCTCCAGAAGTCGTACGATTGCATCTTTCTCATGGGCAATCACGAGGCGATGTTTCTCTCGTTTCTAGGCTGGGAAGGCTCGAGTTACTTCGGCTCCGAGGCGTTCCTGCACAACGGCGGCGAGACCACGCTCGCGAGCTACGGCTACTTCAACTCGGACAACGACTTCGCGCTCGAGCCGGCGCACGAGCGCTTCTTCAAGAACCTGCAGCTCTGGCACCTCGAGGGCGAGTACGCGTTCGTGCACGCGGGCCTGGCGAAATCCTCGCTGGCTCTCTCGGACGCGAAGTATGCGCTCTCGCGCGAGAGCGCCCGCGACATCCTGTGGCAGCGCGAGACCGCCGATCTCCCGCACAGCCTGGGAGTCACCGTCATCTACGGCCACACCCCGCTGCCCGATTTCGGTGTAAGGTGGAACCTCCCCTACTCGATCGGGATCGACACCGGCGCCGTCTACGGGGGCCCGCTGACGGCGATCCGGCTCCCGGACGAGACGGTATTTCAGTCGTAGATGAATCTGACAGCAGATCATGAATTGATTCGAGACTCGGTGCGCCGGCTCGCGGAGGCGGAGCTCGCGCCGATCGCGGCGCGCATCGACGCCGAGGACTGGTTCCCGCGCGATTTCTTCCTGCGCCTGGGGGAGATCGGCGCGCTCGGCGTGCTGGTGCCCGAGGAGTACGGCGGGAGCGGCGGCGACTACATCGGCGCCGCGTTGATCATGGAGGAGCTGGCGCGCGTCTCCGGCTCCGTGTCGCTCTCGTTCGGCGCGCACGCGGTGCTGTGCGTGGGTGCGATCGCGCGCGACTGTTCGGCCGAGCAGAAGCAGCGCGTGCTCCCGCGGCTGTGCTCGGGTGAAGCGATCGGCGCCTGGGCCCTCACCGAGCCGGGCTCGGGCTCCGACGCGCTCGGCATGCGCACTCGCGCGGTGCGCGACGGCGGCGAGTACGTTCTCGACGGCGGGAAGACGTTCATCACCAACGGCTCGGAGGCCGAGACACTGGTCGTGTACGCGCGCACCGGCGCCGC
>DATFUE010000623.1:0-11675 GCA_035261165.1 Myxococcota bacterium | reverse complement strand
GTCGCGCCCGGTGACCGGCTCCTTGGCCAGGCGCGCGAGCAGGCGACGCGTGCGGCCCTCGACGCGTTCGAAGAGCAGGCCCTTGATCTGCTCGTCGGTCTCGCGCAAGCGGCGCGCGAGCACGCGGATCAGCTCGAGGGTCACTTCGTGGTTCTGCTTCAGGAGGCCGAGAAAGTCCTGGCGCGACAGGGCGAGCAGCACGCACGGCGTCGTCGTCTTCACCGACGCGGAGCGCGGCGCGCGATCGAGCAGCGCCATCTCGCCGTGGAAGTCACCGGGCCCGAGGATCTCGAGAATCTTCTCGCGACCATCCTCGGACATCTTGGTGACCTTCACCTGTCCTTCCTGGATGATGTACATGTAGTCACCGATCGAGCCGTCCTCGTAGATGACGGCCTCTTTCGGGAACTTGCGGTCGATGAGCAGACCGGCGATGTCGGCGAGGTCTTTCTCGCCCAGATCGCGAAACAGGGGAATTGCGCGCAGAGCTTCGTTCTTGTCCTTCATGGCGGGCCCCCCCTCGACGGGATCTCCGGTGCTCACAGAAGATCCTTGCGGCCGCGGCGAGCGAGCTCGTCGACGACCTTTCGTACGTCTTGCGCCCGATGGTTAGCACACACCAAGAGCGCATCGGTGGTCTGGATCACAAGCAAGTCCTTCACGCCGAGGAGCGCGATCGTCTTATCGGTCGAGCTCCACACGACATTGTGTTGCGCGTCCAACAACACTGGTGGCGCCGCCGAGTGTACGCGGTTCGCGTCGAGCGCGCGGAGATGAGCGCCCAGCGCGTCCCAGCTTCCGAGGTCGCTCCAGGCGAAGCGACCGCGCAGTGCGAACACGCGCCGGCTGCGCTCGAGCACCGCGTAATCGAACGAGAGGGGTCGCACCCTGCGGTAGGCGCCCGCGAGCACGCTGCGCGACACGCGCCGTCCCGAGGCTACGCGTTCCAGTGTCGGCCCGAGGGCGTCCCACACCTCCGGCGCGAGGCGGCGCGTCTCCTCGAGAATCGTCTCGGGGCGCGCGAGCACCATGCCGGCGTTCCAAAGATAGGAGCCGTCCGCCACGAAGCGGCGCGCGCGCCGCAGGTCCGGCTTCTCGACGAAGCGCGCGACGCGCGCCACCGATCCGCGCGCGCGCTTCGCCAGGCGCAGATAGCCGTACGCCGTGTCCGCGTGCGCCGGCTCGATGCCGAGCAGCACGAGGCGCTCGCCGTCCGCCGCAGCGCGCGCGCCTCGGGTCACCGCCCGCGCGAAGCCGCGGGCGTCGGGGATGTGGTGGTCCGCGGGAAACACTCCGATCACTCCGTCGTCGCCGCGCCCGAGCGCCTCGGCCGCGCTCCAGGCGATCGCCGCCGCGGTGTTGCGCGCGACGGGCTCGAGCAGGAGACGGGTGCCGTGGTGCGAGCGCAGCGCCGCGCGCGTGGCGCCCGCGAGCTCCTGCGCCGAGACGACCGTCGTGCGCGAGGCCGGGGCGAGCAGCCGCAGCCGCTCGAGGGTGTCACCAAGCAGTGTACGGCGACCGACGAGCGGCACGAACGGCTTGGGCACCGCCCGGCGGCTCGCCGGCCAGAAACGGGTGCCGGCGCCGCCGGCGAGCACGATGGGCAGGATGGCGGGCGCCGTCGCTATCGCCCCACTCCGGTGTAGCGGAAGCCCAGACGCTTCATCTCCGCCGGCTCGCAGATGTTGCGCATGTCGACGATCACGGGCTGCCGCAGCCGCTCCTTCAAGAGCGGAAGATCGAGCTTGCGGAACTGATTCCACTCGGTGAGGAAGAGCAGCGCGTCGCAGCCCTTCGCGGTGTCGTACGGATCCTCGCAGAACACTGCGCCGTCGAGCTCGCGCGCCGCGTTGTCCATGGCTTGCGGGTCGAAGCAGCGCAGGTGCGCGCCGCGCCGCTGCAGCTCCTGAACCACCCAGATCGCCGGTGAGTCGCGCACGTCGTCGGTGTTCGGCTTGAACGAGAGACCGAGCACGCCGAGCGTCTTGCCCTTCACGCTGCCGAGCATCTTCTCGACCTTCACGACCATGCGCTCGCGCTGCGCGGCGTTCGCGGCGACGGTCGCCGAGACGATGCGCTGCTCGACTCCGAACTCGCGGCTGAACTGCACGAGTGACAGCGTGTCCTTCGGGAAGCACGAGCCGCCGTAGCCGGGGCCGGGGTGGAGGAACTTCCGGCCGATGCGGCCGTCGAGGCCCATCGCGCGTGAGACGTCGTGGACGTCCGCGCCGACGGCCTCGCACAGCGCGGAGATCTCGTTGATGAAGCTGATCTTCGTGGCGAGAAACGCGTTGCTCGCGTACTTGATCAGCTCGGCCGTCGCCACGTTCGTGACCACGAACGGCACCTCGATCAGATTCAGCGGCTTGTACAGGTCGCGGAGGATCGCGATCGCCTCGGGATCCTCGGCGCCGATCACGACCCGGTCCGGGCGCAGGAAGTCCTCGACCGCGCTGCCCTCGCGCAGGAACTCCGGGTTCGACGCGACGGAGCAGCGCACGCCTTCGCGGCCGGCCGCGGCTGCGGCCTCGGCGATCTTGCTGCGCACCCGCTCGGCGGTCTTCACCGGCACGGTGCTCTTCGTGACGACGACCTTGTAGCCGTCGAGGTGCGAGCCGATCGTGTGCGCGACCTCGTCGACGTACGACAGGTCGGTGCTCCCGTCGGCGCTCGGCGGCGTGGCCACCGCGATGAAGATCACGAGTGAGTTCTCCACCGCACGCGCCGCATCGGTCGTGAAGTGCAGCAGCCCCGCTTGCACGTTGCGGCGCACGATCTCCTCGAGGCCGGGCTCGAAGATCGGAATCTCGCCGGCTTCGAGGCGCGCGATCTTCGCGGCGTCCTTGTCGACGCAGGTCACGCGGATGCCGAACTCCGCGAAGCACGCGCCGGTCACGAGACCGACGTAGCCGGTGCCGATCACCGAGATGTTCATCGTTCCGACTCCCTCCGCAGCGCAAGCGCGATCGGGCGCACCCCTTCCGACAGGGCGATCCCGACCGCGATCCCAAATGTGTCCCGGGCGAAGTCCGCGAACGATGCGACGCGACCCGGAACCCAGAGCTGCAACACCTCGTCGACACCGGCGAAGAGCGTCAGAGCCACCAGGATCCAGAGCGCGCGCCGAGAACGCGGCGCGACGACCGCCCACAGAGTAACCAGCGCGAGCCCCGTGAACAGCGGGATGTGCAGCAGGTCGAGCGTGTAGCGCGACAGCCCCCAGCGCACGATCTGCCGCCCAGGTATCGCCGACAGCGAGATCACGCCACCCATGTACGCTAGAGCCACGAGCCCGCGCAGCGGCAGGATGCGAATCATGCCGAGGTTCCAGCCCGCGCCGCGACTCACGAGGACGCGCACGGGGCTTCCTCGTGCAGCCAGCGCATGAAGCGCTCGACACCTTCGTCGAGGTCCACGCGCGGCGCGTAGCCGAGCTCCGCCGCGGCGCGCGCGACCGACGCCCAGGTGCGCGGCAAGTCTCCCGGTTGCGGCGGCAGGCTCTCGCGCCGCGCGGGCTTGCCGAGCGCGCGCTCCAGCGCCGCGATGATCTCGTTCACGGTCACGGGCTTGCCTCTGCCGAGGTTGTAGACGTGAAAGGCGCTAGCGCGGTCGAGCGCGCGCACGACTCCATCGACGGTCTCGGTCACGAAGGTGAAGTCGCGCTCGACGCTGCCGTCGCCGAACACCGGGATGGGCCGGTCGGCGAGCATGAGCAGCGCGAATTTGTGGATCGCGAGATCGGGCCGCATGCGCGGCCCGTAGGCGTTGAAGAAGCGGAGACAACTGACTGCCATGCCGCTCGAGGCGTGCGCGGCGTGGCACAGCAGCTCGCCGGCGCGCTTGGTCGCGCCGTAGGGGGAGACGGGCCGATCGGCCGCCAGATCCTCGCTGAACTCGCCGCGCGGCCGCTCGCCGTACACGCTCGAGGACGAGGCGAACACGAAGCGTTCGACGCCCTCGCGGAGCGCCGCGTTCAGCACCACGGACGTGCCCACGAGATTCACGTCTGCGTAGCCGACGGGATCCTCCAGGCTCGGCCGTACCCCGGCTCGCGCGGCGAGGTGCGCCACTTGCCGCGGCGCGAAGCTCGCGAAGCTGCGCGCCACGAACCCCGCGTCGCGCACGTCGCCCTCGAACACACCGGCGAAGCCGCGTTGCGTGCGCGCGTGCGCGAGGTTCCGCTCCTTGCGCGCGCGCGGGTAGAAGTCGTGAAACGAGTCGAGCACCGCGACTTCGTCACCGCGCGCCAGGAGCGCGTCGACGAGCAGCGAGCCGATCGCGCCGGCGCCGCCGGTGACCAGGACCCGGGAGCTAGAAGTCGAGGCCGTAGGCGTAGGTGAAGCCGACGCCGACGTTGAATCTGTTGTAGTTGTTCCCGAAGAGCCCGACATCGCCCGTCCGATCCTCGTAGCGAAGAACGGCGAAGGTGGACAAGCGCTTGCGGAGCTGCCAGTCGACGCGCGCGAAGGCGAACGTGCTGTCGCTGGCGAGCGCGTTGCGGGTACCGAGCAGGCACTGACCGCCCTTGTTCCGCCCCGAGCCGGTGACGCGCAGTGTGCCGACGGGGCACTCGAACTCGGGGCCGGTGATCGGATTGAAGGAGCCCGAGACGTAGCTCGCGGGGCCGATCTGCTCGAGGTTGTTCGTGCTCTCGTAGTGCTCGTAATCCGCGCCCAAGGTGAACGTCGCGCGCTCCGACAGCCGGTGGATCCAGGAGAGCTCGACCGAATCGACGTTCACGTCGGACGCATTCAGGCTGCCAGTGGCTCGCGTCTCGCGCGAGAAGCTGAGGCCGATGCTTCCTCGGGGGAGCGCGCGCTGGATCGTGAACGCGCCGATCAGCCCCGGGCCCGTGTCGTCGAAGGTGGTCGGGACGTAGTCCGTGAACTGGATCGCGTCCAGCGTGGTGGGGACGACACGCGTGATCGGACGCGATGCGTCGCTGGTCACGGAGTGAAGCCGGCGGACGCCGATGGAGAAGCGCGTCGTCCACAGCTCGCTCCAGTTCCGGTCCCAGCCGATCGAGATACTCTGCTGGTCGCTCACGCTCTTGCCGGTCTGGATGTCGACCGTGCCGGGATTCACCGGAACCTGCGCGGAGCCGAGCACGACGTTGGCCACGTTCGTCGAGTTGTCGCCGAACGAGACCGTGAGGCGATCGAGGGCCGACAGGTTGCGCTCGAGCATCAGGCGCCCGAACCAGCCGTTCTGGTCGCGGGCCTCCGAGTCACTGAACGTGCTTGTGAGATAGTCGATCGAGTAGGGACCTCCGCTCAGGGTCAGCTTGTCCCGCGGCGTGAGCAAGTAGCGTGCGCCGAACTCACCCTGGCCGAGGTCGACGTTCGGCACCCTCCCTTCGATGATCTGCCCCGGCTGGACCACCGGTTCGCCCGGCACGCCCTGCCCCGGGTTCGTGAACGTGATCGTGTCGGGGCCGCGAATCTCGGCGCGCGGGGCGACCCGCTGGTAGCTCCCGTTCCCGAACAGGCTCAGGCGGGGGAGGATCGTGCGGCTCACGTCGGTGGTGATGCCGCGGTCGACGCCGTTCAACGCGGTCTCTTCCCAGAAGGTGTGACTCGAGATCCAGCCCTCGAGGTGCGCCCTGCCCAGCGTTCCGGAATTGTCGTAGGCGATCGACGGCCGGACGATCGTCACCGCGCTGCCGATCGGATCGTGCTGCAGCGCGAGGACGTTCGAGTCGTAATCCTGCTCCACGAGCAGGTTCAGCTGCACTTCGCTCTTCTCGCCCGCGCGCGCGCCGGGCGCCAGGCCACAGAGAAACGCGACAGCCGCGAGGCTAGCGCCAGAAAGGGCGTTCTTCGGGAACAATGATCTGGTCTCCGGGCAAGAGCAGGATGTTCTGCGCCACGTCCTTGCCGTCGACGAACGCGTCGTAGTCGAACGTGAACTCGGCGGGCGGAGAGCCGTGTCCGCGGATGATCTTGATGCGGTTCTTCCCGGCGAACGGGCTGAAGCCGCCGGAGATCGCCAGCGCGTCGAGCACGCGCATCTCGGGCTGCAGCGAGATCGCGCCCTCGCGCGTCACCTCGCCCATGATGTAGACGTTCTTCGAGCCCACGCGCGTGACGATCACCGTGACCTGGGGCGCCGTCACGTACTCCTTCAGCTTCTCGGTGATGGAGTCCTTGAGCTGCGTCGGAGTGAGTCCCGCGGCCTGGATGTCGTCGATCAGCGGCACCGAGATCTTCCCGTCGAGTCGCACCTCGACACCGTTCAGCGACAGCTCCTGCTCCTTCCAGACGTTGATCGCGAGCGTGTCCTGGGCGCCGATGACGTAGTCCGCCTGGGCGGCCGCCGCGTTCTCCTCGAGCTCCTGCACACTCGGCTGGTTTCGAACGTTCTGCGCGCAGGCGGCCAGGGCCAGCGCGAAGAGCGAAGGCAAGAGTATTTTCGCGGGGCTGGGTCGGGGGGGCATCGTTCGTGTCTCCTGGAATCCGGGCTACGCCGAGTCGGAAAGAACCGCGTCCCTCATCTTGTACAGCAACGCCTTGTAGCTGATCTGCAGGATCGCCGCGGCTTCCTTGCGGTTCCAGCGCGTGCGCTGGAGGACTTTCGCGATTAGACGCGCCTCGGCGACTTGTGCCGCCTGGCGCGCGACGCGCTTCAGGCTCACGCGCTCGCTCTCGCCGGCCAGGAAGCGGTCGAGCTCGCCCAGCGCCGGTGCGCACGGGACCGGAGCGTGAGTCGCCGGCGCGCACCGCGAACGCAGCTCCTCGAGCACCGGCTCCGCCGTGCCGAGCACGACGATTCGCTTCACCATGTTCTCGAGCTCGCGGATGTTGCCCGGCCAGACGTGCGCGGCGAAGGCCGCGCGCACGTCGTCGGGAAACGGCTTGGGGTCCTTGCCGTACTCGCGGGCGTAGCGGTCGAGGAAGTGGTCGGCAAGCGCCGGGATCTCGTCGCGGCGCTCGCGCAGCGGCGGCAGATGGATCGTGACCACGTTCAAGCGGTAGAAGAGGTCCTCGCGAAAGCTGCCCTCGCGCACCGCCGTCTCGAGGTGGCGGTTCGACGCCGCGATCACGCGCGCGTCGACCGCGACGTCGGTCTCTCCGCCGAGCCGCGAGAACTGACCGTCCTGAAGAACCTGCAGCAGCTTCGCCTGGAGGCTCGGGTGCATCTCCGAAATCTCGTCGAGGAAGATCGTGCCGCCGTTGGCGATCTCGAACTTGCCGAGCTTGCGCTTCTGCGCGCCGGTGAACGCGCCTTTCTCGTAGCCGAAGAGCTCGCTCTCGAGCAGCTCGTGCGGCAGCGCCGCGCAGTTCACCTTCACGAACGGGCGCCGCGCCCGGCTCGAGCGCGACCACACGGCGCGCGCCACGATCTCCTTGCCGGTGCCGCTCTCGCCGCGCAGCAGCACCGTGATGTCGGTGTCGGCGACGTGGTCGATCATGTCGTCGACCAGCCGCATCTTGCGACTCTCTCCGGCGAACAACCCCAGCGGCGCGGGCGAGAACGCGCCGTCGGCAAGGCGCGCGCGGAACCCGCTGGTGTCGCGTTCGAGGGCCGCGCGTGCGAGCGCCTTGTCGAGCGCGATCTCGAGCTCCTCGGTTTCGAACGGCTTGCGCAGGAAGTCCGCCGCTCCGAAGCGCAGCGCCTCGACGATCGCCTGAGTCGCGCCGACGCCCGAGAGCACGATCACGGGCACGCTGGGCGCGAGCGCCTTCATGGCGCGCAACGTCGCGAGGCCATCCATGCCCGGCAGAACCAGATCGAGCGTCGCCACGTCCGGGACGGCGCGCTGCAGCCCCTCGAGCGCTTCCTCACCCGAGGCCGCACACACCGGAGCGAGGCCGCGCATGCGCATGAACGCGGCCAGCCATTCGCGCGCGCTCTCGTCGTCATCGACGATCAGGACTCTCTGGGCGGGCTTCATCGCATGGCTCGCAAGACGTGGTGGGGAGGGATGCGGCTCCGGCGCCGATTTCGACGACAGCTCCGAAGTCGGAGCTTGCGACTAGCGTGCCAATTGTACTCCGGGCGGTTCCCACGCGGCGCCGCAGGGACTGAGGCCCAAGCTGCGCAGCTGTGTAGGCACCGGTTCAAAAGCGGTGGCCCGCTACTCACTCCCGGCGACCGGCAGGCGAGCCGCAACGCGCGTGAAGTTCCGCACGCCTGGGCCCCATGCTACGCTCGCGCGCGTGTCGCGGCGCGTCGAAAAACCCTGGGGGCACGAGGAGATCTGGGCGGAGACTCCGCGCTATCTGGGCAAGATCCTCGCGATCCGCGCGGGCAAGCGGCTGTCGCTGCAGCTCCATCGTCAGAAGGACGAGGCGATCTACGTGCTGCGCGGAACCCTGCGGCTGACGCTCGAGAACGACGCCGGCGAGCTGGAGGTCACCGACCTCGGGCCGGGCGCCAGCCGGCGCATCACTCCGGGCCGGCGGCACCGTTTCGAAGGGGTCTCGGACTGCGAGCTCTGCGAGGTCTCGAGCCCCGAGATCGACGACGTCGTTCGAATCGAGGACGACTTCGGCCGCGCGCCGGCTTCGTAACCGAGCTTTCGCGCATGACACCGGGCTGTGTCACTCCGGCGCAGGACGAGGCCGACCCCACCGTCGTGGCGGTGATCGGGAGCGTCTTTCCGATTCCCCCCGAAGCGGGCACTCCGCGTCCGTTCCAGCTCTTGAAGCGCATCGCCGCGCGCACGCCCGTTCACTGCCTCGCCGTCGTGGGTCAGTCGCCCGAGGAGTGGGAGCGCTTCCGTGAGCACCCGGAGCTCCGACAGGTGTTCGCGTCCACGACCGCGTTCTATCGCCGCGGCGAGGCGTCGGCGCTCGCGAAGGGGCTCACCCTGCTCGCGGCCCGCCCGCTCTTCGACCTGCGCTTTCGGGACCGCGCGGTGCTGCGCGCAGCACACGCGCGCTCGCGCGCGCTGGTTCGGACGCACGGACCGGTGGTCTTCTACTGCTGGGAGCGAGACACCCTGCAGTGCGTGCCGCGCGACCTGTGGCGCTCGACGCTGTGGGACCTGGTGGACTCTCCCGTGCTCGCGACGGAACGCCGGCTCGCGGTCGACGAGACTCTCTCGACGTGGGAGCGCGTGAAGCTGCGCACGGCGCTCGTGACGCTGCGCCGGTTTCAGCGCATGGGGCTGCGGCGGGCGGGACGCGCGGTGCTCAACTCGACGGCGGACATCGCGGCGCTGCGCGCGCGCATGCCCGACCTGTCGATCGCGAACGTGATCGACGGGGGCGACGTCGAGTACTTCTCGCCCGAGCACGTGAGCGACCGAACCGAGGCCGCGAACGACCTCCTGTTCTTCGGCAACCTCGCCTTCCCGCCCAACGGCGACGCCGCGCTGCACCTGGTGCGCGACGTGATGCCGCTCGTGTGGCGCGCGCGCCCGGACGCGCGCGCGATCGTCGTCGGTCCCGAGCCCGCCGAGGCGCTGCGGGAGCTTCAGGACGGCCGGCGCGTGATCGTGACTGGCTTCGTGCCCGACGTGCGCCCATATCTGGCACGCGCGACGGTCGTGGTGAGTCCGCTGCGCTTCGGAACCGGCATGAAGAACAAGCTCCAGGCAGCGCTCGCCATGGGCAAGGCGATGGTCGCGAGCTCAGTCACTTGCGAGGGCTTCGATCGCCTCGAGCCCGGCGTACACGCGGTCGTGGCGGACGGCGCGGAGAACCTCGCGCGCGCCGCGCTCGCGCTGCTGAACGACCCGGCCCGGCGACGCGCGCTCGGCGAGGCCGGCGCCGAGCTGATTCGCACACACTACAGCTGGGACGCCGCCGCGGCGGTTCTCTGGGAGAACCTGCGCCACCTGCCGCGCACCACCGGCAGGGCGGACACCGCTTCCGCGACCGCGGAACGCTCGACATAGGCGCGCGCCGACAGCGCGTACAGGATCCAGAAGTACGCCGAGATGTCCTTGGTCACGAGGAACGAGTTCGTCGAGAAACTCGCGATCAGGAGATGCGTTCCCGAGGCGAGCATGACCGCGCCGATGCGGAACTCGTCCGAGTCCGCGCGCCAAAGGCGCCGGCCACAGCGGAACACGGCCCAGACCAGCCATGCCAACGCGGCCAGCCCGAACATGCCCATCTCGACGGCCATCTTGATCACGATGTTGTGCGCATCGCGATAGTCGAGAACCCCGTACTTCGCCGAGAACTCGGGCGTGTTGAAGTAGAAGAAATTCAGCCCGCGGCCCCACAGGGGAGACGTCCGGAACATGTCGAGGCCGACCTGAGCGAACACGACGCGGTAGGCGGTCGAGGCTTCGAGCTGCGCTCCGCCGGCCACGTTGAAGCCGGAGCCGCCGGCGACAGTGCTCTCGATTCGTTCGCGCACGACCGTCGGGAGCAGCGGAAACGCGACGGTGGAGACCAGCGCCAGCGCGAGGAGCGCCGCGAAGAAGACCCGGCGACTCAGCAGCGCGAAGAACACCAGGTGCCCGGCGACGAGCGCCAGGTAGTTGCCGCGCGACAGCGACAGCACCACCGCCACGAACGCCAGCGCGTAGGTGACCAGGTGGAACGTGCGCCGCAGCCTGGGCAGCTCGCGCGCGAACAGTGCGAGATACAACGACACGAGCATCGTCCCGCCGAGCGCGCACGCCAGCCCGTTCGGGTCGTGCTGCAAGCCGGTCGCGCGGCCTTCGCCGCCCTGGAGCGTGATTCCCAGGACCAAGTCCACGAGTCCGGCGACGGAGGAGATGAAGACTCCGATCGAAAGCGCCTCGAGCAGGCGCCGCCGGTCGCTCGCCTGCGCGAACCACCAGTAAGTCGTGAAGAAGAACAGGCAGCTGAACGTGATGCTCTTCCAGTGCTTGAAGATGAACCAGATCGCGGGCTCGCTGCCCGCGACGGTCACTTTGCGCGCCCAGGGAATCGCGAGCGCGAAGCCGACGCCCATGATGAAGATGAACGCGAGCACAGGGCCGGAGTAACGCAGCGGGGGCAGCCGCGCGCCAAAGCGCAGCAGGGTCACCGCGAACGCGACGCCGAGCAACATGGTCTCGGTGTTGAGGCCGGCCACCGGCATGCGCGGCCCGAAGTTGTCCATGGGGAAGATCGCGGCGAGAAGCAAGAGGCCTGCGATCGGTCGCCAGAACAAGAGCCCCAGGGTGATCAGCGCGAGCGGGGCGTACGGGTACTGGATGTATTCGAACAGCATCGCCCTACCCCGCCGCGCGCTGCTCGGCGCGCGCCGGCGCGGCGCTCGCCTCCGCCACGCGCGCGGCATCGGCTTCGCGCCGGGCCGCGCGCCGCTCGAGGACGCGCAGCGCCGCGTAGCCCGCGGCGAGCGAGAGGCCGAAGATCCCGAAGCGGAGCTCACTTCGCAGCGCGCGCGTCTGGAACCCGATCGAGGCCAGCGCGATGCACACCAGAAACAGCACACCGAGCGCCGCGCCGACCGAGAGTCCGTTGCGCAGCAGCAAGTGGTGGAGGTGTCCGCGATCCGCGCGCGTGACCGCGCCGACGAGCTCCCGCACGGTGAGTCCCTGCGCGCCGCGCGCAGACAGATGGGAGATACCGCGCCGAATCACCGCGAGAATCGTGTCGAGCACGGGCAGTCCCAGCACCAGGAGCGGCACGATCAACGCCACCGCGGCGGGTGCCTTCTGATACGACGCGAGCGCGAGCACCGCGGTGAGATACCCGAGCGCGAGCGCGCCCGCGTCGCCGAGGAAGATCCGTGCCGGCGGGAGG
>DATFUE010000622.1:0-2217 GCA_035261165.1 Myxococcota bacterium | reverse complement strand
TTCCATTGCGCGCGGGCGCGACGCGGACCAGTCCGCGCAGCACCGTCTCGAGCGCAACCTCGGTGAAGTTCTTCGACCACGGGTATTTCGGATTTCCGAGCCGCAGCGCGACGACCCCGTGCAGGACGGCCCAGAGTGACTGCTGCGCGGCTTCGACGTCGGGGGTCCACAGGCGTCCCGTCTTCGCGAGCGCCTGCAGCGGCGCGGTCATGATCTCGCGCGTCTCCTCGGCGGCGCGGACCTTGCGCTCGCCGCCGTCGCTAGAGCCGCGGATCATGACCCGGTAGAACGTCGGGCTGCTGGCGGCGAAGCGCAGGAAGGCGCGGGCGTACTCGCGCAGGTTGGCGACCGGATCGCGCCCGACCTCGACCCGGCGCACGCGCTGCAAGAGACGCGAGAAGCGCTCCTCGAGCAGCGCGTCGATCAGGTCGTCCTTGTCGCGGAAATAGTGGTATATCGTCGGCGCCGTGTAGCCGCAGCGCAGGGCGAGCTTGCGGATCGAGAGCAGCTCCGGGCCGTCCTCGAGCAAGATCGCTTCCGTCGCGTCGAGTATCGCGCGGCGCGCCTCTTCGCGTTGGCGCGAGCGGCGGAGCGCGGCGGGCTGGATCTGGGGTTCCATGGAACGGCGTGCAAGTCCTATAACGGTGTTAGATCAGGAACGGCGCAGGTATATCACGGCCGCGCGTCCCGGCCAAACGCGATGACGCGGGAGCCGAGCTCGCGCGCGCGCGCGGCGCGCACCTCGCCGATTCGCAGCATGACCAGCGAGTGCGCGCGCGTCGGGGGGATCAACCTCGCCCAGGGGGTTTGTGACACGCCGGTGCCCGAGGCAGTGCGGCGCGCCGCGCAGGCGGCGATCGAAGCCGGCGCCAACACCTACACCCGGTCGGACGGCGTGCCGGAGCTGCGCGCCGCGCTGGCCGCGAAGATGCAGCGCGACGACGGGCTCGACTACGCGGCCGACGGCGAGATCGTGGTCACCAGCGGCGCGACCGGCGCGTTCTACGTCGCCGCGCAGGCGCTGCTCGAGCCCGGTGACGAAGTCGTGTTGTTCGAGCCGTACTACGGCTATCACCGCAATACGCTCGAGGCGCTGGGCGTGCGCCCGGCGTACGTGGCGCTCGCCGCCCCGGACTTCCCGCTCGACCCGGCCGACCTCGAGGCCGCGCTCGGGCCGCGCACCCGCGCGCTCGTGATCAACACGCCCGGCAACCCGTCCGGGAAGGTGTGGACGCCCGCGGAGCTGCAGGCGGTCGGAGAGATCGCGCGCGCGCGCGACCTGTGGATCTTCACCGACGAGGTCTACGAGCACTTCGTCTTCGACGGCCGGAGTCACACGAGCCCGGCCGCGCTGCCCGGGCTGCGCGAGCGCACGATCACCATGAACGCGCTGTCCAAGACCTTCGCGATCACCGGCTGGCGCATCGGTTGGATCGCCGCGCCGCGCCCGCTGGCGGAGGCGTTCGCGCACCTACACGACCTGGTGTACGTCTGCGCGCCGGCGCCGCTGCAGCTCGCGTGCGCGCGCGGCCTCGAGAAGCTCGACCCCGAGTACTACGCAGCGATCGCGGTCGAGTACCAGCGCAAGCGCGACCAGCTGTGCGCGGCGCTGGCAGAGGCCGGGCTCGCGCCGAGCGTGCCCGCGGGCTCCTACTTCGCGCTCGCCGACCTCTCGCGCCTGCCCGGCGAGAGCGGCGATGAGCGCGCGCTGGAGCTGCTGGCGCGCGCCGGAGTCGCGTGCGTGCCCGGGACCGCCTTCTGGCGCGGCTCCGAGGGCGATCGGCTCGGGCGCTTCTGCTTCGGCAAGACCGACGCCGATCTCGACGAAGCCTGCCGCCGATTGAGAAACATGCAGGTTTGACTGTTAGTTTCGGACCGCATACAGTGCGGCCGCGTGTCACCCCCCGCCGCCCAGCCCCGCTCCGCGCCCAAGCCGCGCGCCGCGGGCCGCCGCACCCAGGAAGAGCGCAGCGCCTCGACCCGGGAGCGCTTGCTCGACGCGACGATCGAGTCACTCGTCGAGGTTGGCTACGCCGGCACGTCGACCACGGCGATCTGCGCGCGCGCCGGGCTCTCGCGCGGCGCGCAGCTCCACCACTACCCGACGAAGGCCGACCTGGTCATCGGCGCGGTCGGTCACCTCGCGAAGCGCCGCGCGGCCGAGCTCGTCGCGGAGCTGCCGCGCTCGGGCAGCGCCGACGAGCGGCTCTCGCGGGC
>DATFUE010000621.1:0-2668 GCA_035261165.1 Myxococcota bacterium | reverse complement strand
CCCACGCCGACCGGGATCGTCGTTCCGACGACGGCCGAGGTGAGCACGAGGCCCGCCGAGGGACGCGCGAGGTGCATCGACCCGGCGCGGCCCTTGCCCGGCCCGCTCGCGCGCCCGTACAACTCCGCGAACATGCCCTCGGCGTCGTCCGTCTTCGCCAGATAGATGCCGTGACTGCGGTGAGTTCCGACGACCTGGTCGCGCGCGGAGAGCGCCTCGCAGACACCTACCGCCAGCGCTTCCTGGCCGATGCACAGGTGCACGGGCGCCTTGATGTCGCCTTCCTTGCAGCGCGCCTGGATCTTCTCCTCGGCCCGGCGAATCAGCAGCATCTTGCGGTAGCGCTCGAGCGCCGGAGCTTCGCCGCCGCCATCGGCGCACGGCGCGCGCCCGTCCCCGTCGATCCAGCGCGCGATCCACGCGGGCGCCTCGCGGTACCGCTCCGGCGTGCCGATGTCCAGGAAGCGCTCGACGCCGACGAAGCCGAACGCGCCTGCCCCCGCGAGTCGCGCCACGATGTCGCGCTCGAGCGAGGAGCCCTCGGGGGGCGCCAGCTCCTGCAGCGCCTGCGGGTCGATCAGGTAGACGCCCGCGTTCGCGAGGCTCTCGCCCGCGCGGCGGCGGCTGTCGTCGAAGGCGATCAGCGCGCCGTTCGCCGGGTCGAGCACCGCGCGCCCGGCGTCGAGGGGCCCGCGGTGGCGCGACAGCGCGAGAGTGACTCGCGCCGCGCGCTTGCGGTGGAAGGCGAGCATCGCCGATAGATCGACCAGCGCGAGCGAGTCGCCGTTCACGACCAGGATCGGATTCGCGCGCGCGTGCGGCAGCGCGTAGAGAAGTGCGCCACCGGTGCCCAGCGGCCGTGGCTCGACCGAGATCGCGACGCGGCCCCAACGTCCCAAGCCCGAAGCCGCCTCGAACACCGCGTCGCTCCCGCGTCCCGCGCAGAGCACGAAGCTGCGCAGACCCTGGCGGGCGAGCTGCTCCAGCAAGAGATCGAGAAACGGGCGGCCTCCGATCGGCGCGAGCGCCTTCGGCAGCTCGCCGAGCACCGAGCGCAGGCGGCTCCCGTATCCGCCGCACAGGACGAATGCGTCGATCTCCTCGAGCGGAGATCTGCGCGCCGCGACGCTGCGCCGGCGCACGGCCTTGGGCTCGGGCGACGGCTCAGCGCGCATCGCTGAGCCGACTCGATTCGTCGTAGAAGATGATCTGCGTGCCGTGTTTCTCGGAGCGGAACGGCACGCGCAAGAGCCCGCCGAGCGCGGCGTCGATACGCGCGTGGGTGTCGGGGCGCGCGAACAGCAGCAGGAAGCCGCCTCCGCCCGCGCCGAGCAGCTTTCCGCCGATCGCGCCGGAAGCGCAGGCGCGCTGGTAGAGAGCGTCGATGCGCGGGGTCGTGACGCAGCTCGACAGCGTGCGCTTTCGCATCCAAGACTCGTGCAGGAGCTTCCCGAAGGCGTCGAGATCCGAGTCACTCGCCAGGATCGAGATCGCCTGATCGACCATGCCGTACATCTCGCGCAGCTCGCGCCGTCGCCCGTCGGTGTTGCGAATCTGCTCGGCCGCGATCTCCGAGGCGATCCGCGTGAAGCCCGTGAAGTACAGCAGCAGGCTGTCCTCCAGCTCGCGCTGGCGCGCGCCCAGGAGCGGCAGCGGATCGATCGAGATCTCGGCGTCACTCGAGAACTCGATGCGGTTGAACCCGCCGAGAGCCGTCGAGATCGGGTCCTGCGAGCCGACCGCTTCGCCCGCGAGCTCGCGCTCCACGTAGGTCGCCTCGCGGGCGAGCTGCAGCTTCGGCACGAAGCGCCCCTGCATCGCATACAGCGAGTTCAACAGACCCACGGTGAACGCCGAGCTGGAGCCGAGCCCCGCGCGCGCGGGCAGATCGCCGTCGTGGTGGATCTCGACGCCGTCCTCGATGCGCATGAAGCGCAGGCCCTCGCGCACCGTCGGGTGCGCCAGCTCGCCGATCTCGCTCGCGTTCTCGATCCTCGAGTACACAATTCGGTGTCGGTGCTCGAAGAACGGCGGCAGCGGCCGGCAGGTGACATAGCAGTATTTGTCGATCGTGGTCACGAGCACGGCGCCCTTCTCGTGCTCGAACCAGGCCGGGTAGTCGGTGCCACCGCCGAAGAAGGAGATCCGGAACGGGGTCCGACTGATGATCACCCGACACCTCCCAACGCTGCGACGCGCCGCCCGCGCACCGTTTTAGCGCAGCGACGAGTGCGAGTCTACGGCTTTCAATGAGTCAGTCACAAGAGTCAACTGACTCGCTCCGATCTCTGATATCAGAGACTCTGATATCAGAGCGGCGGCCGCTTCACTCGAAGGAGTGCTATGCGGAGCGCAGGCGCAGCGGCAGGCTCTTCAGGGCGTTGTTCAGGTTCGAGCGCTGCCGGCGCGGCGCGCCCGCGAGCTCGATGCGCGGAAACGCGCGCAGCAGCTCCTCGAAGAACACGCGCGCTTCGAGGCGCGCGAGCGCGGCGCCGAGGCAGAAGTGTTCCCCGAAGCCGAACGAGAGCTGTGGGTTCGGCGCGCGGCGCACGTCGAAGCGCTCCGGATCGCGGAACACGTCCTCGTCGCGGTTGGCGGAGCCGTACAGCAGCACCACGCGCTGGCCGGCGCGGATCGCCTGGCCGCGGAGCTGCGTGTCGCGCGTGGC
>DATFUE010000620.1:0-2231 GCA_035261165.1 Myxococcota bacterium | reverse complement strand
GGCGCGCTTCCGCAAGATGCTCGAAGTGCGCGCCATCGAGACGGAGCTCGCCGAGCGGGCCAGCCTGAAGCGCGAGGAGCGCTTGAAGAAGCAGCTCGAGATCAAGCCCGATCGCTAGGGACTCAGGAACGTCACCCGGCCAGTCTCGACGTCGTACATGGCGCCGACCAGCTGGATCTCGCCCTCGTCGAGATCGTGGGCCAGATACGAGCTGCGCGCGCGGATCTCGCGCAGCGACTGGCGCACGTTCTGCTCGGCGACCGAGGTGACACAGGCCTCGCTCTTGGGATCCGTGCACTTCGCGGCGTCCACCGCCGGGTGGATCTTGTCGAGGAGTCCGGTCAGGTTGCCGAGCTTCACGCCGTCGATCGCCCCCTTCACCGCGCCGCAGCGCGTATGGCCGAGAACCACGATCAGCTTCGCGCCCACCTTGGCGGCGTACTCGAGGCTGCCGAGCTCGTCGTCGTTCACGACGTTGCCCGCGACCCGCACGCCGAAGACGTCGCCGAGCCCCTGATCGAACACGATCTCGACCGGCGCGCGCGAGTCCATACACGCGAGCACCGCCGCGAACGGGAACTGACCGGACGCCGTTGCCACGACCTTCGCCGACCAGTCGCGCGGCTTCATCGCGTTCGTCGCGAAGCGGGTGTTCCCCTCGCGCAGCCGCTCGAGCGCCTGCGCGGGGGTCATCGCGGCCTGTGACTCCGCGGTCTGAACCTCGACCTGAGCGCCGGCGATCGCTGACAGCGCCGCGAAGACCACGGACAGAGTCGCTGCCAAGCCCTTCACGTTCTCGCCTTGAATAGTGGGTACGCTGCGCCATAGCCCATTTCCACGAGCTCCGTGGCCGGGCGCACCCGCGCGATCTCGTCGCGGATGGGCTTCACGTCGATGGCGCGCGAGAAGCCGGGGAGCCAGTCGTCGTGGTGACTCAGCACGACGCGCCGCGGGCGCAGCAGGTCGACCTGGCGCGCTACGAACTGCGCGAGCGAGCCTTGGATCGGCTCGCCGTCGACGTTGCCGCGGCCGGCGGCGGCGAGGATCGCGACGTCGGGGCGCAGGTCGCGCAGGATTCCGCTCCAGTGACCCGACGTGTCCTGGTAGAAGACGGAGCCCTCGGGCGTGCGAAAGTGATACACGAACGCGCCGCCGTCGCCCCACGTTTTCTGGGAGCTCGCGATCAGATGGGCGATCACGTCGGGGCCGAGGGTTCCGAAGTGCGCGGCGAGCTCGTGCAGGCGCAGCTGTTGTTCCTGGAGCGTGAGTCCGAGGTCGCCGATGCAGACTTCGTCGCTCGCGCTCATCACGCGCTGCGACCAGACGCAGGAGTGTTGGCTCGGATAGACGTCGACCACCACGTCGTCCGAGAGGCGCACGCGCTCGCCGCCCGCGACCGGAACCATCCGATCGAGCGGAACTCCCTGCGCCTCCATGACGCGCACAGTCTCGTGCGAGCCGATGATCCTCGCGCCGGTGCGCTTCGCGATCCGCTCCGCGCCGTAGAGGTGGTCGAAGTGCGAGTGACCCACGACGATCCAGTCCGCGCGCTCGACCTCTTCCGGGCGAAGACCGACCTGCGGGGCGGCCGGCACGCGGTCCAGATATGCGTCGAGGAAGATCACGAGCTTCCCGATCGTGAGCCGGAAGGTCGCGCAGCCGAACCAGTCGAGGGTCGCGATCATCGCGGCAGCGGTCCGGTGAGCGAAGCGCGCTGCGAGATCTCGATCCAGTTGCCGTCCGGGTCGAGCACGAACGAGATGCGCGCGACCGAGCCGAGCGTGAGCGGCGCCCTGCCCTCGATGCCTCCGCGCGCGACGATCCCCGCGTGCTCCGCGTCGACGTCGAAGACCTGGATCGTGAAGTAGCGGTAGCCGGGCCCGGTCATGCGTCCCACGGGCTTGGCGTCGGCTGCCGCCGCAAAGCGCAGCAGTGAGTCGCCGCAGCGGAACCCGTTCTCGCCTGCGGGCTCGAGCCCGAGCGCGCGGCCGAAGAACGCGCGGAACGCAGCGGGATCGCGCACGCCCAGACCGAGCGCGATGCGCGACCCGGAGGCGTCGCTCTCGGGCACGAGCACGACGCGATTGCCGTCCGGGTCGACGAGCGCACGCGGCGCCGAGATGCCCGCGCGCGCGATCGCCAGCTCCCGGTAGCCCGCCGGCGGCTCGTCGGGCAGCGGCTCTCGCGAGTGATTGATCTTCAGCACCGAGCCGTTCAGCCCGAGGCGGTGC
>DATFUE010000619.1:0-2987 GCA_035261165.1 Myxococcota bacterium | reverse complement strand
CCAAAGTGCGGCACGACCTGGATGCAGGCGATCATCTCGAGCCTCCTCTGGCCGGACGGCGACGCCCCGGGCGCGGTCATGGCGATCTCGCCCTGGATCGAGTTCGAGCTGATGCCGATCGAGGCGGTGCTCGAAATCCTGCAGGCGCAGACCGGCCGCCGCTTCGTCAAGTCACACACGCCGGCGGACGGCATCCCGTTCTTCCCGGACGCGAAGTATGTCGTGGTGGGACGCGACGGCCGCGACGCGTTCATGTCGATGTGCAATCACATGGCCCGCTTCAAAGCGCTCGACGCTTTGAACGCGCGCGCGACCGCCGACGGGGTGCCGCCCTTGCCCGGCTGGGACGGCGACGTGCACGCGTTCTTCCAGCGCTGGCTCGAGGCGCCGATGCACCTCGAGCACCTCGCGTCGTTCTGGGCGCGGCGCCACGACCCGCGGCTGTACTTCGTGCACTACAACGACCTGAAGGCGAATCTCGCGGGCGAGATGCGGCGCCTCGCCGACTGGCTCGGCATTGCGGTGCCCGAGGCGAAATGGCCCGCGGTCGCCGGGCGCTGCACGTTCGAGGCGATGCGCGAGCGCGGCTCCGAGATCGGCCCGTTCGAGCTCGCGTTCGAAGGCGGCGCGAAGGGCTTCCTCTTCAAGGGCACGAACGGCCGCTGGCGCGAGGTGCTGACGCCCCACGAGCTCAAGGCTTACGCCCGCCGAGTCAGTGAGTACGCGCCGCCCGACGCAGCCGCCTGGATCGAGCACGGCCGCTCGGCGCTTCCCGCCGGTCAGTGAGACAGGGCGAGCTCGAGATCGTCGGCACGTATCGGTTCCCGCACGAGGCGGAGCTCGCGAGGACGACGCTCGGGGCCTACGGGGTCGAGGCGTGGGTGCTGGACGAGAAACAGATTCGCCTGCGCTGGTACATGGGCTCGGCCGCGGGCGGTGTGAAGCTGGCGGTGCGCGGCGCGGACGCCGACACGGCGCGCGAGCTGCTGGGCGGGGATCACTCCGCCGACCTGGCCGCGATCCCCGAAGCCAGGCTCCCGCCGGCCCCCGACGAGCTCTGTCCGCGTTGCGGCGCGGACGCGCTCGAGAGAGTGAGTGGGCACACCACGGGCGGGGTGCTGCTGCGGATGCTCGGTTTCCAGCGCGCATGGCGCTGCCGCGCGTGCGGCAAGTGACGCAGGCGATCGAGCTCGCCACCGCGCGGCTGCGCTTGCGCCAGTGGCGCGACGCCGATCTCGCGCCGTTCGCGGCGCTGAACGCGGATGCGCGGCTCGATCGCGCAGCGCGGCTGGGGACTCTGGGCGGTCGAGGCGCCAGGGGTGAGTCGGGGCCACACATTCCGGTGTCGCCCTGCGTCGAGATCGGCTGGCGCATCGCCGCAGAGCACTGGGGCAAGGGCCATGCGAGCGAGGCCGCGCGCGCGGCGCTTCGGGTCGGCTTCGCGCCTCGCGCGCGAGCGCGGCTACCGCGCCTGCGCTCGGTCGACGTCGGCGAGGAAGCCGAGCACCGCGTCGAAGCTCGCGGGGTGCGCGACGGCGCTCAGGTGATCGGCGCCGGGAATCAGCGCGGTGCGCGCGCCGGGGATCAGCGCCGCGAGACCGGCGATGTCGCCGACGAGACTGTCCTGGCTGCCCGCCCAGGCGAGGGCAGGAAGTGAGAGCTTCGCGAGCGCCTCGCGGTTCGGCGCGGCGGAGCGCGGGCCGCGGCGCACGGCCGCGAGCGCGCGCAGGTCGTTGCCACGCGACTCCGCGAACTCGCGGAACATGCGGCCGACGGGGCTGGTGATCTTCGTCGGATCGGTCGCCTCGAGCGCGGCGGCGATCGCGTCGTTCTCCGGCAAACCCTGGAGCACGTTCGCGCCGATCCCGCCGAGAATCGCCGAGCGCAGGCGCGCCGGCTTGCGCTCGAGGAAGTGCAGCGCGATGCGCGCGCCCATCGAGTAACCGAACAGATCGACGCTGCGCGCGTTCGCGTAGCGCAGCATCTCCTCCAGGTCCGCCGCGAACAGGTCGAGAGAGTAAGCCGCCGGATCGTGAGGCTTCTCGCTTCTGCCGTGGCCGCGGCAGTCGATGCGCACCGTGCGGCGCTTCGCCTCGCGGAAGCGCTTCACCCAGCCGGACGCGAGCCAGTTGTCGTCGGCGCTCGACGCGAAGCCGTGCACCAGCAACACCGTCGGCCAGCTCGGCTCGCCGTCCTGTTCGAAGTGCAGCCACACGCCGTTGGAGCGAATCGTCGGCACGCGCGCGTCCCCTTAGCCGGGGCCGAGGGCGGAGAGACCGCCGTCGACGACGAGTGACTGGCCCGTGACGTAGCTCGCTTCGTCGGAGAGCAGGAACACCGCGGCGTACGCGACTTCCCAGCCGGTCCCCTGGCGCGCGAGCGGCACCGGCGTGCGCGCGCGGCTCGGCCGCCCGCGCGAGGCGAGGCGGCCCAGCGGCGTGTCGATCAGCCCCGGCAGCAACACATTTGCCCGTACCCCTTGGCGCGAGCCCTCGAACGCGACGTGGCGCATCAAGCCCGCGAGTCCGGCCTTCGACGCGTCGTACGACGGCGCGCGCGTGCCCGGCTGCAGCGCGGCGATCGAGCTGATGAACACGAGCGACGCGCCGGCGCGCAGTCGCGGCAGCGCGGCGCGCGCGATCAGGAAGTGGGCGCGCAGGTTCACGGCGAAGGCCTCGTCCCAGGCGGCGGCGTCGGTGCCGGCGAGGCGCGCGCCGCGCGCGATGCCGACGTTCAGCACGACGCCGTCGAGCCCGCCCAGGCCGGCGTCCGCCTCTGCGACGATCCGCTCGCAAGCCGCCGCGTCGGCGACGTCGCCCACCACGAGCATGCCCCGCCCGCCTTCTTTCTCGATGCGCTCGAGTGTGTCGCGCGCGGCCTCGGCGTCGACGTCCGCGCAAGCGACCCCCGCGCCCTCGCGCGCGGACAGCAGCGCGATCGCGCGACCGTTGCCGATCGGTGCGTCGGGCTCGGGGCTCGGGCGCGTG
>DATFUE010000618.1:0-4571 GCA_035261165.1 Myxococcota bacterium | reverse complement strand
GTAGTCCTCGCGCGTGAAGCCTTTCGCTTCCTGTAGCTGGACCGAGAGCGCGGCGAGCACGAGGACTTCCGCCAGGACGCTGGCGCGGGGCGCGAGGCCGTGTGAGTCGCCCTCGTCCGTCACGGCGGCTTCGAGCACCGCATCCGCGCCGCGCGCGAGAACTGAGTCGGTCTGGCCGGTGACCGCGATGATGCGCGCGCCGAAGCGGCGCACCTCTTCGACCGCGCGCAGCAGCTCCTCGGTGGAGCCGCTGTTCGAGATCGCGATCACGACGTCGCCTGGGCGGAGCTGCCCGAGACTGCCGTGCGCGACCTCGGTGGCGTGCAGGAACGAGGCGGGGGTGCCGGTGCTCGCGAGCAGGGACGCCGCGTAGCGCGCCACGTGCTCCGGCTTGCCCACGCCGGTGACGTGCACGCGCCCGCCGGCGCTCTCGGCGGCGAGCACGAGCTCGGCCGCGGCGGCGATCGAGTCACGAGTGAGGCGCGCGGCCGCGGCGGCGACTTCGTGCGGCGCGACCGCGAGGAAGCGCTCGACGGCCCGACCCGCGTCGCCCTTCTCGGCGCCGAGCGGCGCGAGGTGCAGCTCGCTCCCGCCGAGCGAGGCGTACAACTCGAGCACGCGCCCGCGTGACTCGCGGGCGCGATCCGGGAACGCGCCGATCTGCTCGCAGCAAGCGGCGCCGCA
Source organism: Myxococcota bacterium (assembly GCA_035261165.1). GTDB lineage: Bacteria > Myxococcota_A > UBA9160 > SZUA-336 > SZUA-336 > VGRW01. The sequence continues at coordinate 3,887 of DATFUE010000618.1, read as the reverse complement.
GGCGTTGCCGAGACGCGCCGCGTTCTCGAGGTCGAGCCCGTGGCAGAGCGCCGCGAGCAGCCCGCCGAGATAGGCGTCGCCCGCGCCGGTGGTGTCGACGACGCTGACCGATGCCGCGGGCGAGATCACGACCTCGCCCTCGCGCAGCAGGAGTGACCCGGCCGGCCCCAGAGTGAGTGCGACGAGCTTCGCGCCGGTGCGCTCCGCGAGCTCGCGGGCGCGGTTGCGCGCGGAACCGGGCGCGACGATGCCGTCGAGCGCAGCGAGCGACGGCTTCAGCACGTCCGCGAGACCGAGCACGGCGTGCAGGTCGGCCTCTGTGCCCAGCGCGGGCACGGCATCTCCGATCGGCACGTCCAGGTCGACGACAGTGGTCGCGCCCGCCGCCCGCGCCAGCTCGAGCACGCGCCGCGCCGCCGCGAGCGGCACCTGCGAGATCTCGGTCGTGACGATCGCCGCGCTCTCGATCACCGACCGGTGCTTCGCGTCGATCTCCCCGGCGCTGAGCTCGGCGGTCGCACCGCGCGCCATGTAGATCGCGCGCGCGCCGTCGGGGTCGACGTAGATCTGCGCGAACGACGACGCGCTGCCGCCCAGGTCGATGTGCTGCTCGATGCCGAGCCGCTCCATGCCCGCGCGCAGGAAGCGGCCGTTGGGATCGTCGGCCTGCTTGCCGAATATCGCCGTGCGCAGGCCGAGCACGCGCGCCCAGCCCAGATGATTCAGAGTGACTCCGCCGACCTGCCGCGACACCACGCGGCCGCTGGCGTCCGCGCGCAGCAGGCCCTTCTCCTCGGCGGCGACGATGCGCTTGGCCAGGTGGATCTCGTCGACCACCATGCTGCCCGTGCCCGCGACGTCGTAGCGGCGCGAGCCGGCGCTCACGGCTCCTCCGCGTGCGCAGGATCGGAACGCCAGCGCGCCGGCAGCTGTGCGGCGATCGCAAGATCGAGCTTCTCGAGCGCGGCGTCGAGCTGGGTCGCCTGCTCGCCCGAGAGCGCGGGCGTGCCCTTCGCCACCGAGTCACTCGTCAGAACGCCGCGGCGGAGCAGGCCGCGCTTCAGCGCCGCGAGGCTGCGTTTGCCCTCCGGAAAGCGGTAGGCCGCGGCGAAGCGCAGGAAGAGTGACTCGAGCTGATCCATGCGCTCCACGTCGCCCGCCGACGCGACGCGCCAGGCGCGCTGCCACTCGCGCGGCATCAGGTTCGCCGGACCCGACACTACCCCCGACGGCAGGAGATCGTGCAGCAGGAAGCGGTTCCAGTGCTCGCGCAGCACCCCCCAGAAGCCGGTGCGCGGCCGCATCAGGCGCAGGATCTGCAGCGCGTCGCCGACGTAGATGTCGAACGCGCCCAGGTCTCGGAACTGGCGCGCGGCCTTGGTGTAGTGACCGAGCCGCCGTGGCGGCGCGGAGACCTTGATGCCGCGCACGAAGTCGAGCCGCGAGAGCTGCTTCACCGCGCGCGTGCGCAGGTGCCGCTCGCGCCCGAGCGAGATGTCGGCGTTGTCGTAGAGGAAGATCGGCAGCGGCCGATTGCGCGCGTCGAGCAGATCCGCGACGTCGCGGGCGAGAAAGCGCACGGGGTCTGCGACGTCCTCGATCGCGAGCGGCGCGATCACGCCCGCGTGCGCGCCGATGTCGAGCGCGAGCTCGAGCGTCTCGAGCGTCTCCGCGCGCGTCGGCGCCGTGAGCCCGACCCACGCCTCGACCGGCAGCTCGCCGGCCTGTGCGAGCCGCGACTCGTGCTTCTTCGCCTCCTCGACGACGACGCGAATCACCCGGTGGCGGCGGCGCTGGTCGAGCTTGTTCCACTCGCCCGTCGTGCCCATGACGAAGAGCACGTCCGCGCCGCGCCCGCCCTGGATCAGATAGCGGACGAGGCGACGCTGATCCGTGTCGTTCGGCTCGCCGTCGGGCGACAGGCACGAGACGATCGGAATCGAGAGGCCGCGCCGCGGCGCGTAGTCTTCCAGCGTTCGCACGCGCTCGACTCTACGTCCCCTGCTCGCGCGGATCCAGCGCATCGCGCAGCGCGTCGCCGAGCAGGTTGTAGGCAGTCACGGTGACGAAGATGGCCGCGCCGGGAAACACGGCGAGCCACCACGCGGTGGTGTTGGACTGCGCGACCGACAGGATCGAGCCCCAGGTGACGAGCTGCGCCGGTACGCCGATGCCCAGGAACGACAGCCCCGACTCGGTGAGGATCGCGCTGGCCACGCCGAACGACATCGACACGAGCACCGGCGCGATCGCGTTGGGCAGCAGGTGGCGCCACATGATGCGCGCGTCGGACGCGCCGAGGCTCTGCGCCGCGGCGACGTAGTCCATCGCGCGCACCTTCAGGAACTCGCTGCGGATGAGTCGCGCGATCCCGACCCAGCCGGTGAGTCCGAGAATCGCCATGATCAGGTAGATCGAGGGCGGGAAGGTCGCGGCGACGACCAGGATCAAGAAGAACGTCGGCACGCCGAGCATCAGCTCGAGCAGCCGCGACAGTGCGAGATCCACCGCGCCGCCGTAGTAACCCGCGAGCCCGCCGAGCAAGATGCCGATCGACGCTTGAATCGCGACCACGACGAAGCCGATCGTGAGTGAGACGCGAATGCCGTGGAGCATGCCTGCCGCCACGTCGCGGCCGAGGCCGTCCGTGCCGAGCCAATGCGCGCGCGACGGTGGCTCGAAGACCTCCCCGCGGATGTCGGGCACCGTCGCGCTGTAGGGGATCGGCGGCCAGTACGCGACCTCCGCGCGCTCGGCGAGCGACGCGAAGCGCTGATTCACGAGCGCCGGCGGCCATTGGCGGATGCCCAGCGAGACGCCGAGCTCCAGCGCGACCGGGTAGTAACTCTCGCCGTCCAGCTTCATGTAGTAGGGCTTGTCGTTCGCGATCAGGTCCGCGCTGAGCGCCAGCACGCCGAGCGCCGCGATTACCGACAGGCCGAAGACCGCGCGGCGGCGCCGCAGCAGCTCGCGCCAGACGCGCGCGCGAGCGCTCTCCTGCCGCTCACTCATGCGTTCGTCCCCGCGAAGGTGATGCGCGGATCCACCACGGCCAGCAAGAGGTCGGCGAGCAGGATCCCGAGCTGGGTGAGGGCGACCGCGGCCGCGAACAGCGCGAGCACGACGGGGTAGTCGCGGGCCAGCACCGCTTGATAGCCGAGCTGGCCCAGGCCGGGAATCGAGAAGATGTTCTCGATCAGCACCGATCCGCCGATCAGCCCCGGCAGCACCCCCGCCACGATCGTCACCATCGGGATCAGCGAGTTGCGCAGCATGTGGTGGAGAATCACGCTGCGCTCGGGCACGCCCTTCGCGCGCGCCGTGCGCACGAAGTCCTGGCGCGCGTTCTCGAGCATCGACGAACGCAGGTAGCGCGAGATCTCGGTGTAACTGCCCAAGGTCGTGACGAACAGCGGCAGGGCCAGGTGGTGCAACAGGTCGGCGACTCGCCGGCCGAGCGGCCACTCCGGGTCGTAGGCGAGCGAGTGCAGTCCTCCCGGCGGGAACCACGCGAAGTAGTCGCCTCCGCTGAAGAACACGATCAACAGCACGCCGATCCAGAAGCTCGGCAGCGAGTAGAGCCCGAAGATCACGCCGGTCGAGATCTGGTCGAAGCGGCTGCCCGGGCGCACCGCCGAGTAGACCCCCAGCGGCACCGCGAGCAAGTAGGTCACGATCAGCGCGAGCAGGTCGATCCCGATGGTGACCGGCAGGCGCGCGCGGATCTTGTCCCAGACGGACTGCCGGTCCTTGAGACTGCGCCCGAGGTCACCCCGCGCGAGCCCGCTGATCCAGCGCGCGTACTGCACGGGGATCGGTCGGTCGAGGCCGAGCTCGCGGCGCAGCTCTTCCTTCGCGCGCGCGGTTCGGATGAAGTCCTGGCGCGC
>DATFUE010000617.1:0-6925 GCA_035261165.1 Myxococcota bacterium | reverse complement strand
GGCAAGCTCGATGGTCAGAAGCTGAGTCTCGAGAAGGTCACCGAGGACGAGGTGCCCGCCGAGGCGTTCCGGATGCGGCTCGAGCTCGACTTCACCGTTGGCAGCAAGGGCTCCCTCGGCGTCTCCGGCTTCTGGAAGCTGCGCAGCGGGCTGTACATGTGGCTCGAGGGGAAGGGCGCGTGGTCGCCCGTGACTTCGAGCGCCGACGTCCGCCTGGTCGGTCGGGACACCCGCTCCGACATCCGTCTCACCGGCCTGCGCATCTGGCGCAGCCGCGCGGACGGAATTCACCTGCGCGCGGACTCGATCACCGTCAACGCGCTCGGCCAGAAGCTGAGCGCCGACCTCACCGGCGCGTACTAGTTGCCGACACCGCGGCGTGTCGCCGCGTCCAGCGGCCCGTCAGCAGCCAGGCGATCATGAGCCCGGCGTTCAGGAGCGCGTAGACCAGGTTGGCGATCCACATGCCGGTCGGGCCGAGGTCGCTGCGCGTGGCCAGGTAGTAGCCGAGCGGCGCGCCGACGAACACCGCCGAAGACACCGAGATGATCATCGGCGAGTTCATGTCGCCCGACGCCTGCAAGGTGCGGAAGGCCACGAAGTACAGGCCGTAGAAGACCAGGATCGAGGACGAGTACATCAGATACTCGGCGGCCATGGCCGCGACTTCGGGGTCCGCGACGATCGCCGACACGATCTGGTGCCGGAACAGGAATACGCCGAGCGCGAGCGGCCAGAGCGCGCCCAGCTCGACGAGGGAGCTCGCGCGAATCGCGCCCCAGGCGCGGCCGAGATTTCCCGCGCCTAGGTTCTGTCCGACCAGGGTGGCGCAGGCGTTCGCGATCGGGAAGGCCAGCATGATGGCGAGCATCTCGATGCGCAGGCCGACGGTGTACGCCGCCTGCACCTTCCCGCCCAGGTGACCGGCCATGACCATGAAGAACATGATCATGAGGGTGCGCGCGAGCATGTGACACGCCGGCTGCCAGGCGATGCTGATCAGCCGCCCCAGCATCGCCGGATCCGGCTTCAGATGGCGCAGCCGCAGATGCACGCGGCAGCGGCCGCTGAACAGCATGTAGAACGAGATCCCCGCGCCGCAGGCGCCGCCGATCGCCGAGCCCAGAGGGATGCCGGCGATGCCGAGCTCGGGCAAACCCGCGTGGCCGAAGGTGAGTGACCACTCGAAGAAGATCGCGACCGGCGTGACCACGAAGGAGGTCATCATCGGCGTGGTGGTGTCGCCCGCGCCGTTCAGCGCGCTGGCGAACACCTGACTCGACATCATCACGAAGAAGGTGAGGAAGACGATGCGCACGTAGACCGTCGCGAGCGCGATGACCTCGGGATCGAAGGCGACCAGGCGCACCAGCGCGCCGGGAAACAGCCCACCGATCACCGCTGCGAAGACTCCGAGCGCCGCCGAGAGCAGGAAGCTCTGACCCGCGACGTGCTCCGCGCCCTCGACCATTCCGGCGCCGACGAAGCGCGCGATCATCATCTGTGACGCGACCGACATGCCCATCGCCAGCAGCATGAGTCCCTGACGCAGGATCTGATCGCTCGAGCCCGCGGCCGCGAGCGCGTGCTCCCCGAGCCGCCCGAGGAAGCCGAGCTCCATCATCTGGAACAGGCCGAACGAGAACGCGGTGGTGAGCACCGATGGCAGCGCGAGCACGAGCACCGACACCAGCAAGTTGCCGCGCGTGTGATCGCGGTCGCGGAAGAAGCCGAGCAGCGACTGCCGTTCCAGGGCGCCCTCCGCGACAGCCTCGACTTCACCGGCGTCGACCTCAGGCGCTTCCTGCATCGAACGGAGCCTACCACGGGCGCGCGAGCGCTCGCCGCGCGCGCCGTCGGGCGATAAGCTGCAGACGTGAGCGGGGTGCAGGCGCTTTGCGTGTTCGTCGCGGGCGGCGTCGGATCAGTCGCGCGCTACGGCATGTCGCTCGCTTGCCTCGCCGCGTTCGGGCCGATCTTTCCGGCGGGAACGCTCGCGGTCAACGCGGTCGGCTGCTTCCTGATCGCCGCGCTCGTGGAGCTCGCGATCTCGACCGACCGCGTGTCACCGCTCGCGCGCATCGCCCTGGGAACGGGATTTCTCGGCGGCTTCACGACTTATTCGGCGTTCAGTCACGAGGCGTTCACATATCTCCGCGACGGCGCGCTCGGGCTCGGCTTCGGCTACCTCGCGGTCACCGTGCTCGGCTGCCTCGGCGCCTGCCTGCTCGGCCAAGTCACCGCGCGCTGGCTGATCGGGTAGCGCGGCGAGGGCCGCCCCCGAGCCGCGCGTCGCAAGCACCGCGAAGCGGCGCGCGCAGTGAGGCGAAGCCGAACGAAGTAAATCAGGCGCAGCGATTCGCTGCGTTCTAGTAGCCCGAGTGACGCGCGACAGTGTCACCATGACCTTCCGCCGCCTCTTCTTGATCCTGCTCTCCGCGCTCGTATTGCTCGGGCTCGGCACCTATCTCGCCGGTGAACGCACCGAGGTCGCGGTGCTGCGCAGCTACGAAGCCGACGGCACGCCGAAAGACACGAAGATGTGGATCGTCGACTACGACGGGAAGCCGTACGTGCGGATCGGTCGGCCGGGCCGCGGCTGGGGCGAGCGCTTGAAGGCGAACCCCGAAGTGGAGCTCACGCGCCGAGGTGGCGCGCCGTCGCCGCGCGTCGCCGCTGTCGTCGCGGAGCCCGACACGATCCGCGCGGTCGAGCACGCGTTCCGCGAGAAGTACGGCTGGGTGGACTGGTGGTTCGGGCTGGTCGTGCGCAGCCACCCGGACACCGTGCGGCTCGACCCGCGCGAGTGACTCAGAAGAGCGCGATCGGATTCACGGGCGAGCCGGTGGCGCGCTCGATGCGCAGCGGCGCGATCGCGAGCAAGAACTCGTAGCGTTCGCGCGCGCGGCACGCGGCGGCGAGTCGGCCGAGCTCGAGATTGTCGAGCAGGTGGACGCCCATCGCGACGAGACAGCATTGGTGGACGGGGATCGGCCAGCCCTCGATCGGCGAGGGCGGGAGCGGGTCCGAGATACCGTCGCTGCCGAGCACCGCGATGCGCCGCTCGTGCAGATACGGGATGCAATCCGGGTGTAGACCCGCGAGGCCCTCGCGCACCGGCTCCCAGGCTCCGTGCGCCGCGCGGCGCGCGTCGCGTCCGGTCGCGACGAGCAGGACGTCGCCGGGCTCCACGCGAACCTTCTGCGCGCGCTCGGCGGCTTCGAGCTCAGCGCGCTCGACCGCCTCGCCCGGCTCCAGCCACGGCACGCCGCGCAGGCGCGGGATGTCGAGCAACACGCCGCGCGACACGATGCCGTCGCGGGCCGCCATGATGCTGTTGCGCAGCGCGCCGGTGCTCTTCACGTCGGTCGCGCGGAAGCCGTTGTACATCTGGCCGCGCACGAACACGTGACACAGCGCGTCGATATGCGACGTCGCCATGCCGTGGAACGCGATGCCGATGTAGTCGAGCGCCGTCTCTAGATACGGCACTCCGGAGCCCTCGGGCGCGTCGCCGGCCATCACCATGTGGTGCTGGGCCGGGGTGGGATTGTCGGGCCCGGGAGTCACCGGGAACTCGAGCGAGCAGCTCACCGCGAGGCCGTCCTTCACGAGCGCGGCGGCGCGCGCTCGCTTCGCGTCGTCGATGTAGCCCAGCGCGCCGCGCTCGTCCTCGGCGCCCCAGCGGCCCCAGTTCTTCACCGACTCGAAGATGCGCTCGAGGTCGGCGCGGCTGAGTGATTCCGACATGGCCTCTCCTCAGGCTCCGCGTCTCCGCGCTGGCTGGGCATAGTACGCCAGGGCGTCAGAGAGCTCGCACTCCTGAACCCCCGGCTCGTCGAGCAGCGCGCGCAGCCAGTCCGGCCGCTCGAGCGTGCAGATGCTGATGGGCCGCTCGAGCTCCGAGAGCTGCGTCGCCTGGCGCACGAACGAGCTCGCGTAGTCGGGTGGGCGCACGTCGACCGCGAGCTCGACGAGCGCGAACGGGTCGGGCGGAGTCAGCGCGCCGGGGTCGGGCATCGGAATCAGCGGCGTGCCGGGTCGCGCGCTGCCGCCCGCGAGGCCGGGGCCGTCGGAGAGGATCGCCCCGTGCACGAGTCTGGGCCGCGCGCCCGCGGCCAGGAGCGCGACGTACGCGCCCAGCCCGCGGCCGAGCAACGTCGTCGGCCCGAGGTGCGCGAGCGCGGTGTCGACGTCGCCCATCAGGATCTCGATCGTGTAGCCGCCGCCGCGCGGGATCGAGGAGTCACCGTGGCCGGTGAGGTCGAGACCGAAGACGCGTCCCGGCCAGGCGGCGCAGTCCGCGGGTACACGCCTCGGTGTGCGCTCGCCGAGCCCGTGCAAGAGGAGAAGCGCTGGGGTCCGATTGACTTCGTTCGCCTCCGGCTCACTGCGCGCGCCTGCGGCACTTGCGGGCTCGGCTCGGGACGGCCCTCGCCTCGCCGTCGCGTCGTTCGTGAGCGAATCTCGGAGCTCGTGCAGCGCCAGCTCCACGCGATTGTGTTTCAACTTGATCACTGCGCCAGAAACTCCAGCACCAGATCACGTCTGATTGACTTCGCTCGGCTACGCCTCGCTGCGCGCGCCGTTGCCGGCGCTTGCAGGCGCGGGTCGGGGCGGCCCTCCCCGCGCCTCACGTGAGAAACTCCAGCACCAGATCTGCGACGCGGCGCGGGTGCTCGATGTGCACGAAGTGACCCGAGTCCTCGAACGCCACGAGGCGCGCATCGCGGGGCAGGTAGGGGCGGATGAAGTCGGGCGTCGTGCCCCAGCCCATCTCTTCCTCGATCAAGCCGAGGATGCCGAGCAGGGGGACCGGGAAGCCGCGCATGCGTTCGAGCGACCAATCGGGGCGCCAGGGTCCGAAGCCGCCGAAGCGCATCGACGGATCGATCTTCCAGCGCCAGCCGTCGGCGTCGTGGCGCGCGCCGATCGTGACCAGATAGCGCAGCCACTCGCGCGAGAGGCGCGGGTTCATGCGGCCGCGGCGCGCGGCCAGCTCGTCGAGCGTGCCTGGCTTGCGCGCGAGCTCGCCGGCGCGGCGCCGCCAGTCGAGCCAGCCGCCCAGCTCCGAGTCACGCAGCTTCGTGCGCTCGTGCTCGGCCACGTCGGGGTGCGGCCAGCGCGAGGGCATGCCGTCGAGGTTGGCGAAGCGCGAGACGCGGTGTGGCCGCGCCTCGGTGAGCTGCATGCAGACGCCGCCGCCCTTGGAGTGCGCGACGATCGGCATCGGCTCGCGCCCGACGGAATCCATCACGGCGAGTGTGTCGCGCAGATCGGCCTGCCACGAGTAGAGCGCCGTCTGGTCCGAGTCCCCGTGGCCGCGGTGGTCCCACGAGACCACGCGCCAGCCCGCGTCCGCGAGCAGCGGCGCAAACACGTCGAACGTGCCCGCGAAGTCGAAGCCGCCGTGCGCGAGCAGGAGCGGCCGCGCGTCCGGCGCGCCCCACTCGTAGACGGCGATCCCGACGCCGTGCGCGTCGACGCGCCGCGAGCGGTCGGGACGGCGGGCGCCCGGAAATGAAACGCTGGGCTCGGTCACGGAGCTAGACGGCGAAGCGATAGGCGTCCCCGTCGCGCACGATCTTGCCCGCGGTGGGCGAGGGGAAGTGAGTCCCGATCACGAGATAGTTCGCCTTCGACCAGCGCGCGAACGCCTCTCTCCGCGTCGCGCGGCCCTGCTCCGCGTTCCAGTCGAAGTTGCTGTGCCATTCCGGGCGCGCGAACTGACAGGGGTGATGGATCATGTCGCCGGTGATCACGGCATCGGCTCCGCCCGAGGAGATGCGCACGCTGACGTGCCCCGGGGTATGGCCGTGCGTCGGCTCGAGCCACACCTCGCTCGTCAGCTTGTGGTCGGCCTCGACCAGGTCAGCGAGGCCCGCGTCGAGGATCGGCCGCACGGAGTCGTCCATGATCGGCTCCTCGGGGTTCACCGGTTCCTTGCCCCAGTAGTCCCACTCCGTGCGCCCGATCAGGTAGCGCGCGTTCGGGAACGTCGGCAGCCAGCGGTCACCGACCTTCATCGTGTTCCAGCCGACGTGATCCACGTGCAGGTGGGTACACACGACCGTGTCGATCGACTCGCGCGGGTGGCCCGCGGCGGCGAGGTCCTGGAGGAACGGCCCGCTCATCATGTTCCAGTCCGGAATTGCGCGCTTCTTGTCGTTTCCGAGGCACGTGTCGACCAGGATCTTCTTGCCCTGCGACTCGACGACGAGCGCGTGGATGCTCAGCATGAGGTTGCCGTCCGGCAGCACGAAGTGCGGCGCGAGCCAGGGAATCTTCGCGACGTTCTCCGGAATCGCGTCGGGCAGGACGAAGCTCCCCGGAGTCGGCACCTCGACCTCGACCACCCGGCTCACCGTCACGTTTCCAATCTTCCAGCGCATGCTGAACTCCTCGTGTTTTGGCGACTCCGCGCATCATAGATCGGCGTCGGGGCGCGTGTCCCCGTGGTAGGGTGCACGCCCGTGACTGAGTCCCGGAGGCGCGCCGCGTACGCGGCGCTGATCGCCGTCGCGACGCTCGCGCTCTACGCGCCGGTGCGCGCGCTGCCGTTCCTGCGCTACGACGACGAGCAGTACGTGACCGGCAACGCCGCGGTGCAAGCCGGGCTCGGGCTCGACGGGCTGCGCTGGGCCTTCACCAGCTACCACACGAGCAACTGGCACCCGCTCACCTGGCTGTCGCACATGCTCGACGTGACGCTCTTCGGCGCTGGTCCCGTCGCTCCGCACGTCGAGAATGCGCTGCTGCACGCGCTGAACGCGGCGCTCGTGTTCGCGGTGCTGCTGCGGCTCACGGGCGCGACCGGTCGGAGCGCGATCGCTGCCGCGCTGTTCGCCGTCCACCCGCAGCACGTGGAGTCGGTGGCGTGGGTGGCGGAGCGGAAGGACCTGCTGTGCGCGCTCTTCGCGCTGCT
>DATFUE010000616.1:0-5189 GCA_035261165.1 Myxococcota bacterium | reverse complement strand
GCGCGCCTGTTCCGCGGCGTGTGGCTCGAGCTCGCGCTCGGCTTCGCACTGGCGGGGCTCTTCGACGTGCTCGTGCCCCAGGAGTCACTCGTGCGCTGGCTCGGCGAGGACCACGGCGGCCGCGGCATCCTGGTCGCGTGGCTCGTGGGACTGCTCATTCCCGGCGGCCCGTACGTGTTCTTCCCGATCGTGGCGAGCCTGTTCGCGAAGGGCGCCTCCGCGGGCGCGCTGATCACGCTGATCACCGCGAAGACGCTGGTCAGCCCGATCCGCATGCTCACCTACGAGGCGCCGCTGGTGGGCTGGCCGCTGACCTGGGCGCGCTTCATTCCGGCGATCCTGCTGCCGCCACTGGTCGGCGTCGTCGGTCAGTGGCTGTTCCGCCTCTTCCAGGCGCGCGCCGTCCGGTAGCGATCGCCGACCACGTCACGTTAGGATCCCCGCCGTGATCATCGTGATGAAGGCCGAGTTCGGACCGGACGCGCCGGAGACGCGCCAGGTGATCCGCATGGCCGAGCGCAATCCGGACATCCGGACCGAGCTGCACGTGATTCGCGGCTCGACGCGCACCCTGACCGAGGTCTACCTGCTCGGCCCGACCGGCGGCGTCTCCTCGGAGCCGTTCGAGGAATTCCCCGCGGTCGAGAAGGTCATCCGCATCCGCGAGCGCTACCGCACGATCGGACGCCACGAGGGCCAGGCGGAGGCGCTGGGCTTCGAGTACAACGGCGTGCACTTCAGTCAGGACAGCTTCTATCTGTTCCCCGGGGTGTGCGCGGTCGACACGCGCGAGAATCTCGAGCTGACGTTCCGCGCGCTGAAGGCGGCGGGCATCTCGACCACGCGCGCCGGCGCGTACAAGCCGCGCACCAGCCCTTACGACTTCCAGGGCCACGGCGCGAAGTGTCTGCCGTTCACATTCGAACTCGCGGGCAAATACGGGATCCGCGTGATCGCGATGGAAGTCACTTCCGAGCAGCACGTCGACGAGATCCGCGACGCGCTCGCGGCGGCGGGAAATCCGACGGGCGTGATGTTGCAGATCGGCACGCGCAACGCGCAGAACTTCGAGCTCTTGAAGTCGGTCGGCTCGCAGCAGCAGTTTCCGGTGCTGTTCAAGCGCGGCATGGGCATCACGCTCGAGGAGTCACTGAACGCGGTGGAGTACGTCGCGAGCGGCGGCAACCACCGCATCGTGTTCGGCCTGCGCGGCATGAAGACCAACCTCGGCGATCCGCACCGCAACTTCGTCGACTTCGCGATGGTGCCGGCGGTGAAGCGCATGACGCGCATGCCGGTGTGCATCGACCCCTCGCACGCGGTCGGAAAGCGAATCAGCGCCCCGGACGGGCTGCTCGACATCCACCATGTGACCGCGCAGGGCATCATCGCCGGCGCGAACATGGTGCTCGTCGACTTCCACCCTCGGCCCGAGGAGGCGCTCTGCGACGGCCCGCAGGCGCTGACTCCGACGGAGCTCGAGCACTTCGTGCGCGACGCGCAGCTGGTGCGCGACGCCTATCTGCAGCGGGTCAAGCTGCGCGTCGAGCTCGGCCCGCACTGAGCGCGAAGCGCCCTGAGCGTGGGTAGGGTGCCCACGCGATCATCGGGCGGCGACGGCGAAGAGCGTCGGGGTGCTACGGCGCCGAGGGCGCGGGGCCGACGCCTCTCGCGACCCAGCGCTCGCGCCGCTCCGGGTCGGCGTCGCCGCACGAGGCGATTCCCAGGAACGTCTTGCGCTCGCAGGTGACTTCGAGCCGGAGGTCGCCGGCCGTGACCGAGACGCGCGGCTCGGCCGCGGGAGCCTCGGGCGTGCGGATCCGGAACTCGCGCGCGCCCCCGCAGTGCGCGATCGCCGCGGCCTCGGCGACCTGCGCCAGCTCGTCCAAGCCGCTCTTCCCGCGGTAGCAGGGCAGGTACACGCCGCCATGTCGGGCGGTCTCGACCAGCGCGGGCACGTCCGCGGCGCCGACTCGCCCGTAGAGCCGGCCGGAGGGCAACACCAGGCAGTTCGCCGCGAGCCGATGACCACCCAAGTGACTCACCTCGGCTACGTCGATCCAGTCGCGCAGCGCCAGGACCAGCGAGCTGCCGAGCTTCCCGCAGCAGCGGTCGTGTCGTCCGTCGGTGCAGACCAACACCAGGGGCGCGGTGAGTGAGGGCCCCGGGTCCACGCCCGCGACGAACGCCGCGATCGTCCGTGCGGCGCGCTCCGCGTCCGGCTCGCTGCGCACGAGCGAGCGCCCGCTCGCGAAGTCCGCGCACACGACCTCGACCCCGGGCTGCGCCGGCGCCCCGACGCGCGCGAACACGCGCAGCTGCAGCTTCCGGCCGCTCGCTCGCGCCGCTTTCTCGAGCGCGCCGACCGAGGCCGGCAGCCCCTCCGACAGCGCGGCCTTGTCGTGGTGCCAGCGCGCCTTGGGCCAGGCGAGCGCGGCAAAGAGCGGCGCGTCCGAGGCCGAGCCGGCGAGCGGCTCACCCGCGGATGCACTCGCTTCGCTGCAGGCGGCGGCGTTGGGGTCGATCATCGCGCCCAGCATCGTGCGGGTCGTGTATAACGGGCGCAACCCGCACGGAGGAAGCGATGGCCAGCAAGGCCGAGGCAGCGCTCGAGCGCTTCGCGAAGCAGATCGGCAAGGTCGACGGACCCAGCAAGCCGCACAAGGTCGAGCAGAGTCAGATCAACTTGTTCGCGCAGGCGACCGGCGACCATCAGTTCATCCACGTCGATCCGGAGCGCGCCGCGAAGCTGTCGCCGTACAAGGTCACCATCGCGCACGGCTTCCTGACTCTATCGCTGATTCCATTCCTCCAGGGCAGCATCCCGCCGAGTGACCCGGAGGCGTACCAGGGGCTGGTGATGGGTGTCAACTACGGGCTCGACAAAGTGCGCTTCCCGGCGCCGGTGAAGGTCGACTCGAGCGTGCGCGCGACGCGCGAGCTCCTGGAGGCGACCCTGGTCGCGCCGAACACGCTGCAGCTCAAGCAGAAGGTGACCGTCGAGATCGTCGGCGAGCCGAAGCCCGGCTGCGTCGCCGAGTTCCTCACCCGCCTGATCTACAGCTAGGCCGCTTTGCCCGGCGTTCTGCGCCGAGGGACCCGCCTCGGGAAGTACCGCCTCGAGCGCTCGATCGGGAAGGGCGCCTTCTCCGAGGTGTTCGCGGCGCGCGACACCGTCGAGGGTCGGCGCGTGGCGCTGAAGGTCGCGTTCGACTGGGTGGTGCGCGAGTTCGGCCGCGAGGCGATGGAGGCCGAGGCGCGGATCGCCTGCAGTCTCTCGCACGCGAACGTGGTCGCGACGCGCAACGCCGACTGGATCGACGGCCACTTCGTCCTGGCGAGCGATCTCGCGCGCACGCACGTCTACGACTATCCCGGCGCGTGGCGCTCGGGCGCCGTCGCGCTGCGCATCGTGCGCGACGTGGCCGCGGGACTCGCGCACGCGCACGAGCGCCGCCTCATGCACCGCGACGTGAAGCCCGAAAACGTGCTCGTCTTCGCCGACGGGCACGCGGCGATCACCGACTTCGGTGTCTCCCGCTTCATCCGGCCCGAGTCACGCAGCTACACCGAGGCCGGAACCATGGGCTACATGGCGCCCGAGCAGGCGTACGGGAAGCCGACGCTCACTTCGGACGTTTTCTCGCTCGGCCTCATCGCCTACGAGCTGCTCACCGGAAAGCTGTTGAAGTGGCCCTTCAGCTGGCCGCCGGAGCGCTACGAGCGCTTCCGCGCCAAGGTGCCCGAGCCGCTGCATGCCGTGCTGCGGAAGGCCTGCGCGTTCGACCCGGCCGACCGCTACCCGTCGGCGGTCGAGCTGCACGCCGCGCTCGAGCAGGCATTCCGGCGCAGCGAGGAGTCGCGCGGAGCGGCGCCGCGCCGGAAGAGACGCCGGCGAGTCGACGGCCCCACCCCTACACCGTTCGCTGTCGGCGTGGAGCTGTTCCGCAAGCGCCACGGGCGCGCGCTCGAGATGCGCTACAGCTGTCACCGCTGCAGCGGACCCATCGCCGAAGCGATGGGTGTCTGCCCGTGGTGCGGCAGCGCCGAAAACTCGTTCAAGGACATCACGACCGCGCCGCTCTTCTGCGGCCGCTGCGAGCGCGGCGTGCTGCCGGAGTGGACCGCGTGTCCGTGGTGTTTCTCGGGGCGCTTCAAGGGGAACGGCCGCCCGCTCCGCCGCGATCCGCGCGCGCTGCGCCGCTGCAAGCTCCGCGGCTGCCCCGGCCGGCTGCGCCTCTTCATGCGCTACTGCCCGGTGTGCAAGACCAAGCCGGGAAGACCCTGGAAACACCCGGCCTTGCCCGACCGGTGCACGCGCTGCAACGGGCCGACCTCGCACGCGTTCTTCCGCTTCTGCACCTGGTGCGGGAGGCGCCAGCGCGAGAACAGTTGAGTTGTGTTCCGGAGATTGGGTCAAGCGGAGCTACAGCGGCGCGCGTCGCCGCAAAGCAAACGTCACGCAGCGTACTTCAGCGCATGCTCCACGCCGTTCGGGATCCGGCGCGTTCGGACCGACCGGCGGTAGTAGTCGACCCAGCGCGCCGGCAGCGGGACGCAGCTCGGAAACACTCGCGCGCGTAGCACGTCCTGCACATTGAGTCGGCGCGGCAGGAGTCCGAGCCGCTGTGCCGGCGAGGCGTCGCGCTTGCGCTCCGACAGTGATTTCATCGTGTTGCGCCACACCAGGAACACGAACAGCCGGTACGCCGCACACGCGCGGCGCTTCGAGAACGCGATCGTCTCGCGCTTGTGATTGGCCTGCGAGTGCCGGATCAGCAGATCGACGAGATTCACCGGGAACAGCGGATTCTCTGGTGTGCGCGCGATTCGCGACGGCGTCGTCTCGTGGCGCAGCGTGCGTCCCAAGCGCCGAACCCGAGCGAGCGCGCGGGGATACGCGGGGTGCTGATCCGAGCGGATCGTCGCGTGGGCGCCCTCGGGCACAACGATCTCGAGCAGCGCTGCCATCTCGCGCTCGATCGAGTGCGGATCCGGCCGGCCGAACCTTGCCTCGAGCTCCTGGCGGCGCCGGCGCTGTCGCTCCGTCATCCGCCCCTTCCGCCGCAGCTCCGAGTCCGTGAAGCCGTAGATGAAGTGCGAGTCCGTGCCGATCGCCGCGTGGAAGTGCACCGGTGTGAACTGACTGAACTCGAAGGACTCGAACCCATCGATCGCGAGTGACTCGA
>DATFUE010000615.1:0-4236 GCA_035261165.1 Myxococcota bacterium | reverse complement strand
GCGTGCCGCGGGCGTACGGCGCAGGGCCCGTCGCGGGCCGAGACGACGGCTGGATCCTGCTCGAGGAGTTTCCGCGCGCCGAGCGCTGGCAACCGGCGCGCGCGCTCGAGGTCGCGCGCGCGATCGCACGCGTTCATGCCGAAACCCTCGACCGCGCGCCCGCGTGGCTGCCGCGGCCGTTCGGGCGCGACCTCGAGGCGCAGCTCGCGCACGTGCCCGAGGGCCTCGAGCGGCTCGAAGCGTTGCAGCGCCGCGAGCCGCTGGTGCGCGCTCTGGCGAGCCCGAGCGACTGCGCCGCGCGTTCTCCGACTCACCCGAGGCGGTGATACACCGCGATCTGCACCCCGGGAACGTGTGGCTCGTGCGCGGCGCCGAGCCGATCGTGTTCGACTGGGAAGCCGTCTCCGCGGGACCCCCGATCTTCGACGTCAGCCTGCTGAGTCAGTATCTCGCGATTCGGCAGCTCCGGATCCCGCTGCGCGCCGCCGAGCTGGGATTCTTCCTGCCCGGCGGGCCAGGTCTCGAGCGACTGGTCTCTGTGTATCTCGACGCGCTCGAGCGCGAGAGCGGCGGCGCGCAGCTGCGCGCGCGGGTCAGCTCCGCCCTGGACGGCGCGCTGGTCTGGGAGGCGCTGTATCGCCTCGGCTGGTGCGCGTCACAGCTCGAGGCGCATCTCCCACGCGCGGCGCTGCGACTCGCGCGGCTTCCCGGTCTCCGCAGGCTGGGCGGCCTCGGGGACCGGCCCGCGCTGTACGCGGCCTGGCGCGCGATGTTCGCCGACTTCGAGACACGGGCCGGTGCGCTGTTGCGCTAGGCGTCGATCCCGATCACGGTGAGTCCGCGCGGGCCGTGCGCGCCCAGCACGAGCTCGCCCTCGATGTCCGCTGTCTTCGAGGGTCCCGCGAGGAACAGCGCCGCTTCCGGAAGCTGCGCGAGCGCCGCGTGCATGTCCGTCACGATGCGGCGCGTCTCGACCAGCAACACGAGCCGATCGCAGATCACGGGCAGCGCGCGCGGCCGCGCCTCGCGCCCGTCGAGGCCGACGGCGCCGTTCTCCGCGACCGCGAGAGCGCCGCACAGGATCGCGACCGCGACATCGGCGAGCGCATGGGGCTCCGCGTCGCTCGGGACCGGCCGCCACGGGCCGCTGCCGAGCCGCAACAGCGCGGCATCGCTCGCGAGCACGCGCTCAGCCGGGGCGAGGCGGCGACACAGATCTGCGACGCGCTGGGAAACCTCGGACGCCGGCATCGGGCCGACCCCCTCCCCGCCCGCGACCGCGAGCTGCGCCGCGAAGGCGGCGAAATCCGCGCGGCGGCGCGACGGCTCGAACGGCTCGGGCGCGGGCACCGCGCGAGTCACGGCGGCGCGCACGCGGCCGAGGATCTCCTCGCGCGCGCTCACGGCGCCTCTCTCGCGCTCGAGCGCGCCCGGAACCTCGCGCGAAAGCTCGCGCCGGGATGCTCGGGAAGCGCGCGCGCCGCGAGCCATGCGCGCGCCGGATTCGCCGGAAAGCTCCGCCCCAGCAGCGGCCACAGGGCGCGCGCCGCGAAGCCAGCCGCGCGGTACAGGCCGGGCCGCGCGAGGATCCGCGCCGCCCAGCGAGCGGCGCGACGCGCGCCGGCGGGGCGCGGCGAGTCACTCCCGCGCCACGCGACGAGCTGGTCGTGCAGGTCGATCTTCACGGGACACACCGCGCTGCAGCTCCCGCACAGGGTGGACGCGAACGGCAGCCGCCGCAGCTCGTCGCTCGAGGTCAGCGCGGGCGCGAGCACCGCGCCGATCGGCCCGGGCACCGCCCAGCCATACGCGTGTCCGCCCGCGCGCCGGTACACGGGGCAGGTATTGAGACACGCGCCGCAGCGAATGCAGGCGAGCGCCGAGCGATGTCTGGGATTCGCGAGCAGCCGCGTCCGCCCGTTGTCGACCAGGATCACGTGCAGCTCGGCGCCCGGCCGCGGCCCGGTGACCAGGCTCGTGTAGGCGGAGATCGCCTGGCCCGTTGCGCTGCGCGCGAGCAGGCGCAGAAACACCGCGAGGTCGGCCAGGCCCGGGACGACCTTCTCGATCCCCAGACATGCGATGTGCAGCGGCGCGAGCGCCATGCCGAGGTCGGCGTTGCCCTCGTTCGTGACGATCACCAGCGTGCCGGTCTCCGCGACGGCGAAGTTCGCGCCGGTGATCGCGGCGTCGGCGGCGAGAAAGCGCGCGCGCAGGTCGCGGCGCGCCGCCGCGGTGAGCCGACCCGGATCGGTGTCACCCGGCGCCGAGCCCATCTCGCGCTCGAACAGCGCGCCGATGTCCGCGCGCGTGCGGTGGATCGCGGGCATGATGATGTGCGACGGCGGCTCGCCCCCGAGCTGCACGATGCGCTCGCCGAGATCCGTGTCGACGACCTCGATGCCGTGGCGCTCGAGGTGCGGGTTCAAGCCGCACTCCTCGGTCAACATCGACTTGCTCTTCACGACGCGCCGCGCGCCCCTGGCCGCGAGCAGCTCGAGCGCGATGCGCTGCAGGTCGGCGGCGTCGCCGGCGAAGTGCACGCGGGCGCCCGCCGCCTGCGCTCGCGCCTCGAAGCGCTCGAGATAGACGTCGAGGTGGTCGAGCGCATGCGCCTTGATGCGCCGCGCCTGCTCGCGCAGCCGCTCGAAGTCGGGCTCCGCGCGGCCCGCCGCGTCGCGCTTCAGGCGCAGCGCGAACACGGCCGAGTCGTGCGCGGTGAGTCGGTCGCCCGCCGGCAGGAGCTGCGCCGCGCGCCGATCGAACGCCGCGCTCACGCGCCCGCTCGGCTCGCGAGGATCTCGGCGAGATGCAGCGGCCGCGGGCCCGCGCCGGCGCGGCGCCGCAGGCCATCGAGGTGCAACAGGCAGCTCACGTCGGTTCCGGTGACGAACTCGGCGCCGCTCGCGGACAGCGCCGCGAGCTTCGCGCGCCCGATGCGCGCCGAGAGCTCGGGAAACTCCACCGAGAACGCGCCGCCGAAGCCGCAGCACTCGTCGCGGCGCTCGGCCTCGCACAGCTCGAGCCCGTCGACGGCGCGCAGCAGAGACTCCGTGACGCCCACGCCGGGCGCTCGCGACGTGCGCTCGCTCGGCCAGCCGAGCTCGAGCTCACGCAGCCCGTGACAGCTTTCGAGCAGCGCGACCTTGTGCGGGAAGCGTGCGCCGACGTCGCGGCGATTCAGCACGCGGCTGATGAACTCGCCGAGCTCGAACGTGCGCGCCGCCAGGGCCTTCGCCTCCGCCTCGCCGATCAGATCCGTGTAGCGATGCCGCACGGTCGCGACACAGCTCGCCGACGGACACACTACCGCATCCGCGCCCTGGAACAGGCTCGCGTGCCGGCGCGCGAGCCGCGCGGCCTCCTCGCGCGCGCCGCTGGTGACGAACGGCTGGCCGCAGCAGGTCTGGCGCGGATCGAAGCGCACACGGCAGCCGAGGCGCTCGAGCAACGCGGCGCTCGCGAGCCCGACCTGGGGCGCGAGCTGATCGACGTAGCAGGGAATGAAGAGCTCGACGTCCACTCCCGCTCCGGCTCGTCAGGCGTCCGGCAGGAGCGCCCCGACCTCGTCTGCTGGAAGCCGGTAGTGAGTAGCGCAGAACTCGCAGCGCACCTCGACGACCTCACCGCTATCGGCGATCGCGCGTGTCTCCGCCCGCCCGAGCAGCGCGACGGCGCGGCGGATCTTGTCGCTGCTGCACGCGCAGTGGAAACAGGGCGCAGAGCGCTCGCGCGCGCGCCCGCCGATCCCTCCGAGCAGAGCGTCGACGATGCCGTCCGCGGCGACACCGCTGCGGATCAGGGTCGTCGGGGACGGCAGCCCGCGAACCGTGACCTCGAGTCGTGCCAGCACGGCCTCGTCCGCGCCGGGCAGCGCCTGCACGAGATAGCCGCCGGCGGCTGCAACTCCGCCGTCGCTCTCGACGAAGACACCGGCCGCAAGCGCTGACGGGGTCTGCTCGCTCGCGGCGAGATAGTGCGCGATGTCCTCGGCGACCTCGCCGGAGGTGAGCGGCACGATGCCCGTGTACGGCTCGCGCCAGGCCGGGTGGTAGCGAACGACCGCGAGAATCCCCTTGCCGATGGCCGCCGCGACGTCGAGCTTCCCGCCGCGCGGCGGCGGATGCACCGAGGGGTCGGTCACGTAACCCCGTGCCCGGCCGAGGTGATCGGAGATGACGGTCACCTGACCGATGGGTCCGTCACCGCGGAACTGGAGCTGCAGTGTCTCGCCGT
>DATFUE010000614.1:0-7889 GCA_035261165.1 Myxococcota bacterium | reverse complement strand
GCGAAGCGCGTGCTGGTGATGCGCGAGCCGTTCCGGGTGTCGATCTCGGCGATCGAGAATCTCGTCCTGGACGCGGAGCTCGTGGCGCTCGACGTCGGCGCTCGCCTCGACGCGGGCGACACCGTGCGCGCGGCCGAGGCGATGCGCAAGGCGGGCTGCGCCGCGATCGTCGTGCTCGGTGGCGACGGCACGAACCGCGCGATCGCGCGCATCTGGCCCGACGCGCCGCTCGTGCCGCTCTCGACCGGCACGAACAACGTATTTCCGCGCCTGGTCGAGCCGACCACGGCCGGCGCGGCGGCCGGGCTCGTCGCGTCGGGCAAGGTGCGTCTCGACGAGGTCGCGCGCCGCGCCAAATGCGTGCGCGTGGCGATCGACGGCGAGCCGGACGACTTCGCGCTCGTCGACGCCGCGTTTCTGGTCGACGACCACGTCGGCAATCTCATGCCCTTCGAGCCGGCGAAGCTGCGCACGCTCGTGCTGTCGCGCGCCGAGCCGACGGCGCTCGGCATGTCGCCGATCGGCGGCTTGCTCCAGCCGGTGGGCGCGGCGGAGGACGGCGGACTCACCGTCCGCTGCGGCGCGCCGGGTGACTCGGGGCGCGAGTTGCTGGCGCCGGTTTCGGCCGGGCTCTACCGCCCGGTGAACGTGCAGAGCTTCCGGCGCATCGCGTTCGGCGAAGCGGTCGAGATCCGCGGCCCCGGCGTGCTCGCGCTCGACGGCGATCGCGAGCGCAAGCTCGGCCCCGGCCAGCGCGCGAGGCTCTCGGTCGAACGCGACGGCCCGTTCGTGATCGACGTCGAGCGCGCGCTGCAGCTCGCCGCGGAGCGCGGCTCGTTTCTGGACCGGAAGGGCTGGCGCGACGCCTACGACGCGCGCTGAGGTCCGCGTCCTGCCCCACCCAGGACCGCCGAGAGCTCCTGGCCCTGGCGCTCGAGCGACGTCAGCCAGCGCTCGTGCTTCGCGGGATCGGCTGCCGTGATGTTCAGCCCGCGCACCGTGGTGCGCACGAGCGCATTCGAGTCGCCCTCGTGATCCAGGTCGATCACGTTCAGACACGCGGAGTCCTGCTCCATGCGGGGCATCGCGCCCAGCGGCGCGCCGAGCGCCCAGGCGAGGATCACGCGGTTCACGCCGCCGTGGGCCACGAGCAAGAGCCGCTGCCAGGCCGGCTGCGCGACGATCCGCTCCAGGGCACCCGTCACACGCTTGTGCAGCTCCGCGTAGCTCTCCCCGCCGAGGAAGCGCCCATCCGGCCGCTCCGCTTCCCAGATCGAGTAAGCGACGTCGCGCGCGCTGACGGCGATTCCAGGTCCGCGCGGCCCCCCGCGCACCTCCTCGAGCTCCGGCACGCGCTCGAGCGGCAGGCGTTTGTCGGCCAGCACGATCTCGGCGGTCTCGACGGTGCGCGGCAGGCCCGAGCAGACCGCGCGATCGAAGTGCGCGGGCGCGAGCAGCGCGCCCATCGCCGCCGCCTCGCGCCGCCCGTGCGCGGTGAGTGGCACGGCGCGCGGGTCCCGCGCAATGCGCCCGTCCACGTCCAGATAGGCCGCCTCGGCGTGGCGCATCAGGTAGACGCGCCGGCGCGTACCGCGATCAAACGGAAGCTCCATCGCGGGTAGTCTACCTGTGACTCGAGAACCAGGGCGCTCGGCATCTCCGATCCCCGGATTGGGGGGCATTGGGGGGTGCCGCTGTCGTCCAGAAGACCAGAGATGCCGAGTGCACCCACGCGGCACTGCTAGAGTTGGGCCAAGCGTCTATTGCTCGCCTTGCAGCCTGCGCGCGGCGCAGACGGGCCCGCAGGGGGTCATTCCAGCCGGCGTTCACTCTTCGCGGCGAAGATGGAACAATCGCTCACGAAGAAGGTACGTTCGTCACCTGCTCCAAGCGGATTATCAGGGCATCGGGATCCACCGGCTTCACCAGATGCTCGTCGAAGCCGGCTTCGCGCGAGCGGCGACGATCCTCGTCCTGTCCGTAGCCGGTGACGGCGACGATGTAGGCCTTGTCGCGGCCCTGATCGCGCAGCCGGCGACAGACCTCGAAGCCGTCCATGCCCGGCAGCCCGAGGTCGAGCAGGATCACGTGTGGCTCGATGCGCTGCGCGAGCTCGAGCGCCGCCTCGCCTTCGTGACACACGCTCGTGTCGTACCCGCGCAGGTTGAGCAGTCGCGAGAGGCTGTCGGCCGCGTCCCGGTTGTCGTCGACGACCAGGATCCGGAGCGCCTTCGCGACCCGCGGTGCCGGCGCCCTGCGCGCATCGGCGTCGGGGGCCGCGAGCTGGCGAGTCAGAATGGGGAGGCGCACGCTGAACTCGCTGCCGCGCCCGTGGCCGCCGCTCGTGGCGCGAATCGACCCGCCGTGCAGCGCCACCAGGTTCTTCGCGAGCGACAAGCCGATGCCGAGCCCGCCCTCGGAGCGGTCCACCGTGCGATCGACCTGTGCGAACAGCTCGAACACCTTGCCGAGCATCTCGCGCGGAATGCCGACGCCGCGGTCGCGCACGCGGATCACGGCGAGCTCGCCTTCGGTCTCCACCTCGACGGTGATGAGTCCACCGTCCGGCTGGAACTTCGTGGCGTTGTTCAACAGGTTCGAGACCACCTGAGTGAGTCGCACCAGATCGCCCATCACGAACAACGGCTCGCTGGGCAGGCGCACTTGGAGCGCGTGACGGCGCGCGTCGATCACCGGACGGCTCGTCTCCACGGCGCCCGCCACGACCGTGGCGAGATCGATCGGCTCCACCTGGAGGCGGATCTTTCCGCGCGTGATGCGCGAGACGTCGAGCAGGTCGTCGACGAGCCGCGTGAGCTGTTCGACCTGGCGCTCGATCACGTCGCGGCCCCACTCCGTCGTCGCATCGCCGTCTCCTGTCAGGCGCAAGAGCTTGACGGTATTGCGGATCGGCGCGAGCGGGTTGCGCAGCTCGTGCGCGAGCATGGCGAGAAACTCGTCCTTCCGGCGATCGGCCTCACGCAGGCCTTCCTCGGCGCGGCGCCGCTCCTCGATGTCGGTGCACGTGCCGACCCACTTGTCGACCCGACCGTTCGCGAGAGTCACCGCTTCGCCGGTCATCTTGAACCAGCGGTATTCGCCGTCGTTGCGCCGCAGCCGCGCCTCGTAGTCGAGCGCGCCTCCGGACTCGGTGGCTATGCGCCACGCCTCGCGCACGCCTTCGAGGTCGTCGGGATGGATCACGCCGGTCCAGCCCTGGCCGAGATGCTCGTTGGGGCGCGCGCCCGTGTACTCGTACCAGCGCGGCGAGAGATAGGTGGCGCTGGCGTTCGGGCCGCTCTCCCAGACCAGGTGCGGCATCCGCTCGGCCAACGAGCGGAAGCGCTCCTCGCTCGCCCGCAGCCGCGCCGCCGACGACTCGAGCTCCCGCGTGCGCGCGTCGACGCGCTTCTCGAGCTCGGCGTTCCAGCGCGTGAGCTGGTTCGTCTTGCGATGCAGGTCGGCGAGCACGCGGATCTTCGCGCGCAGCATCTCCGGCACGATCGGCACCGGCAGATAGTCGACGGCGCCCGTCTCGTAGCCCTTCAGGCGGTCGATGTCGGACAGATGCACGGCGGAGACGAAGATGATCGCGGTCCGCTGGCAGCGCGGGTGCTGGCGGATCATCGCCGCGAGCTCGAAGCCGTCGACGTCGGGCATGCTGACGTCCATGACGACGATCGCGATGTCTTCGCGCAGCAAGTGCGCGAGCGCGCCGCGCGCCGATGTCGCCTTGATCAGGTTCTCGCCGAGCCCCGCGAGGATCGTCTCGTAGCTGAGCAGCTTTCCAGGCTGATCATCGACGAGCAGGATGTTGAGTCGGTCGCCGTTGTCCACGTCGTTTCCTAGCGGTGCAGCCAGAGCCGCAGCGCGGACAGGAGCTGGTCGGTGTTGACCGGCTTGGCGAGATAGTCGGAAGCGCCCGCATCGAGACACTTCTCGCGGTCGCCCTTCATCGCCTTCGCGGTGAGCGCGATGATCGGCAGGCGGCGGAACGCGGGAATCTGGCGGACCAGGCCAATCGTCTGATAGCCGTCCATCTCGGGCATCATGATGTCCATCAGCGCGATCGCGACGTCCGGCTCCGCCCGCAGCGTGTCGATCGCCTCCTGGCCCGTGGTGGCGGTGAGCACGACCATGCCGCGGCGCTCCAGCACGCTCGAGAGCGCGAAGATGTTGCGCACGTCGTCGTCGACCACGAGCACCTGCTTGCCGACGAGATCCTCGTCGGAGCTGTGCAGCCGTTCGAGCATCGCCTGTTTCTCGAGCGGCAGGTCCGCCACCACGCGGTGCAGGAAGAGGGAAGTCTCGTCCAGCAGGCGCTCGGGTGACTCGACGCCCTTGACGACGATGCTGCGCGCCATCGACTGGAGCTGCATCTCCTCGTCGCCCGACAGCTCCTTGCCGGTGAACACGATGACGGGCAGGTCGCAGAGCCTCGGGTCGTCGCGCATCCGCTCGAGCACTTCGAAGCCGGACATGTCCGGCAAGCGCAGATCGAGCACCACGCAGTCGGGCGGGCTCTCGCGCATTGCCCCCAGCGCGTCGCTTCCGCTGCAGGCGATGGTGATGTCGATGTCGTCGTGGCCCAGGAGTGACTCGATGCTGGTGCGCTCCGCGGCGTCGTCTTCGACGACCAGGAGGCGCTTGCGGCGCGGCTCGGCGAACTCCTTGATGCGCGCGAGCGCCGCTTCGAGGCCCTCCGTGGTCGTGGGCTTGGTGACGAACGAGAACGCGCCGCGCGCCAGGCCGTGCTGGCGGTCTTCGTCGAGCGTCACGATCTGCACCGGGATGTGTCGCGCGGCCGGGTCCTTCTTCAGGTGCGACAGCACCGTCCAGCCCAGCATGTCGGGCAGGAAGACGTCCAGCGAGACGGCCGCGGGCTGATACTGGCGCGCGAGCTCGAGCGCTTCTGCGCCACGGCTGGCGACGAGCACCTTGAAGCCCTTGTCGCGCGCGAGGTCCGCCATGATGCGCGCGTAGTGCGGATCGTCCTCGACGATCAGGATCACCGCGTCCCCCGGCTCGAGCCGTTCGCGGTCGTCCGGGACGACCTCCACCGGCTTGTCGGCCGGGCGGATCGCCGGGTAGCCCGCGCTCCGGGCGAGGCGCATCGCGTCACCGTTCACCGTCGCGATCGCCCCGATGGTGCCCGCGAACTTGAGCGGCAGATAGAGCGTAAAGGTGCTGCCCGTGCCCGGGATGCTGCGCAGGTGGATCTCGCCGCCGAGGAGCGACGCGAGCTCGCGGCAGATCGCGAGGCCCAGCCCGGTGCCGCCGTACTTTCGGCTCGTGCTCGCGTCGGCCTGTTGGAAGGCTTCGAAGATGATGCGCTGCTTCTCGGGCGGGATGCCGATGCCCGAGTCCGCGACCTCGAATGCGACCACGGTCTCCGCGCCGGAGAGCACCGGGTGATCGAGCGTGTACCCGGCGCCCGCGGCGAACACCGAAAGGCGTACCCCCCCGCGCTCCGTGAACTTGAACGCGTTCGAGAGCAGGTTCTTTAGCACCTGCTGCAGGCGCTTCGAGTCGGTCACGATGCCGCGCCCCAGGCGCGGGTCGAGATTCACTTCGAAGCCGAGGGCTCGCGCCTCCGCCTCGTGGCGGAACGTGCGCGAGATCACGTCCACGAGGGTATCGAAGAGCAGCTCCTCGGCCTCGACCGTGACCGTGCCCGACTCGATCTTCGACAAGTCGAGGATGTCGCTGATCAGGTTCAAGAGGTCGGTGCCCGCGCCGTGGATCGTGCGCGCGAACTCGACCTGCTTCCCGGTGAGATTTCCTTCGGGGTTGTCGCCGAGCTGCTGGCCCAGGATCAGGATGCTGTTCAGCGGCGTGCGCAGCTCGTGCGACATGTTGGCGAGGAAGTCGGACTTGTACTTCGACGTGAACGCCAGCTCGGTGGCCTTCTCTTCGAGCGCGCGCCGGGCCTGCTCGATCTCCTGATTCTTGCGCTCGACCTCGATGTTCTGCTCGGCGAGCTGCTTCGCCTTCTGCGCCAGCTGTTCGTTGGTCTGCTGCAGCTCCGTCTGCTGTGACTGGAGCTCGGCCGCGAGCGTCTGTGACTGTTCGAGCAGCGCCTCCGTCTGCATCGTGGCCTCGATCGAGTTCAACACGATGCCGAGGTTCGCGGTCATCTGCTCCAGGAACGCCAGGTGCGGGTCACGGAACGAGCCCAGCGAGGCGAGCTCCATCACCGCCTTCACCTGGCCCTCGAAGACGATCGGCAACACGATGATGTTGCGCGGCACGAGCTCGTAAAGGCCCGAGCGCAGCGGCGCGACGTTCGCCGGCAGATCGGCGAGCAAGAGGCTGCGCTTCTCCGCGGCGCATTGGCCCACGAGCCCCTGGCCGACCGCGATCGCCTGCGGATGACCGGTGTCCTGGCCGTCGGCGTACGCGGCCAGGAGCTTCAGTCGCGAGTGCCCGTCGCTCTCCATCTGGTAGATCACGCCCTGGTGCGCGTTCACCAGCGGCGCGAGGAAAGATAGGAGCATCCGCCCGACGGTGGCCAGATCGCGCTGACCCTGGAGCATGTTCGTGACGCTGGCCAGGCTCGTCTTCAGCCAATCCTGCTCGGTGTTCAGGTCGGTGGTGAGTCGCAGGTTGCCGATCATCGTGTTGATGTAGTCTTTGAGGTCGGCGACCTCGCCGCGCGCATCGACCTGGATCGAGCGAGTCAGATCGCCCTTGGTGACCGCCGTGCTCACCTCCGCGATCGCGCGCACCTGCGTGGTGAGGTTCGCGGCCAGGAGATTCACGTTGCCGACCAGGTTCTTCCACGTGCCGGAGGCGCCGGGCACGTTGGCCTGACCGCCGAGCCGGCCGTCGACGCCGACCTCGCGCGCAACGGTCGTGACCTGCTGCGCGAACGTCGCGAGCGTGTCGGTCATGTTGTTGATCGTGTCGGCGAGCGCCGCCACTTCGCCCTTCGACTTGACCGACAGCTTCTGGGTCAGGTCGCCCTCGGCGACCGCGGTGACCACCTTCACGATGCCGCGCACCTGCTCGGTGAGGTTCGCGGCCATGACGTTCACGGTGTCGGTGAGATCCTTCCAGGTGCCGGCGACGCCCAACACCTGCGCCTGGCCGCCGAGCTTGCCCTCGGTGCCCACCTCGCGGGCCACGCGAGTCACCTCGCTCGCGAACGCGTTCAGCTGATCGACCATGGTGTTGAACGTGTTGGTGAGCTCGAGGATCTCGCCGCGCACGTCGACGGTGATCTTGCGCGAGAGATCGCCGCGGGCGACCGCTGTCGTGACTTCCGCGATGTTCCGCACCTGCGACGTGAGATTGCCCGCCATCGCGTTCACGCTGTCGGTGAGGTCCTTCCAGGTGCCGGCCACTCCCGGCACGAAGGCCTGCCCGCCCAGCCGGCCCTCGGTGCCGACCTCGCGCGCGACGCGAGTCACTTCCGCCGCGAACGAGCGCAGCTGCTCGACCATCGTGTTCAGCGTCTCCTTGAGCTGCAGGATCTCGCCGCGCACGTCGACGGTGATCTTCTTCGACAGGTCGCCGCCCGCGATCGCCGTGGCGACCTCCGAGATGTTGCGCACCTGCGCCGTCAGGTTCGACGCCATGAAGTTCACGCTGTCGGTCAGGTCCTTCCACGTGCCGCCGACGCCCGGCACCCGCGCCTGTCCGCCGAGCTTCCCCTCGGTGCCGACCTCGCGGGCCACGCGAGTCACTTCCGAGGCGAACGCGTTCAGGCGGTCGACCATGGTGTTGAGCGTGTCCTTGAGCAACAGGATCTCGCCGCGCACGTCGACGGTGATCTTCTTCGACAGGTCGCCGCCCGCGATGGCCGTGGCGACGTCGGCGATGTTGCGCACCTGCGCGGTGAGATTGTCGGCCATGGAGTTGACCGAGTCGGTCAGGTCCTTCCAGGT
>DATFUE010000613.1:0-5894 GCA_035261165.1 Myxococcota bacterium | reverse complement strand
GCGGCGGATTCGCCGCTCGTAGAACCCGAGCACCGAGAACGCGCCGCGGTCGAGCTCGCGCGTGAGGATCTGAGTGATCAGATACCCCGAGATCACGAAGAAGACGTCGACGCCGACGTAGCCGCCGGCGAAGCCCGGCAGCCGCGCGTGGTCGAAGGCGACCGCGAGCACCGCGATCGCCCGAAGGCCGTCGATGTCTCGACGATAGGCGACGGGCGCGCGCTCGCGATGGACGGCGGCCGGCGCCGTCGCCTCGCGCGATCCGGAATTCACCACGCGTGCGGAATCAGTCGGGCGCGCACCTTGGCGCGGTATGCTACCCCCGGCGCGAGCGGCAGGCGAGCGCGCAGCAGCGCCGTTACGATACGCCCGATGTCCGGGCGGGCCGACACTGCGCGAACCATGAGCTTCGCGCGCAACGCGTCGTCGACCGCGCTGACGCAGGTGGTGCGCACCTTCCTCGGGCTCGGACTCGCGGTCTTGTTGGCGCGTTGGCTCTCGGAGGCGGACCGCGGCATCTACGCGGTGGTCGCCACGCTCGCGCTCTTCTGCGATCAGCTGAGTCAGCTCGGCATGCGCATGGCCGTGATCTACCGGATGTCACAGCGTCCGGAGTCGCGGCCGCGCGCGGTCGGCGCGGCGCTCGAGCTCACGCTCGTCGCCTTCGCGGTGCTCGCTCTGCTCGCGGCACTCTCCGTCGATCCGCTGCGCGAGCGCTTCCTCCTGGGCGCGGATCGTGCGTTCGTGTACCTCGCCCTGGTGCTCGCGGCGGCCGATCTGCTCTCCGGTCTCGGGGACGCGATCGCGCGCGGCATCGACCGCTTCGACCTGCGCAATGCGGACCAGATGGCGATCTCGCTCGTGACTCTCGCCGCGACCTGGGTGTCGCTCGTGGTGTTTCAGAGCGGGCTCCTCGGGCTGCTCGCAGCGATCGCGGGCGCGCGCCTCGCCACGCTCCTGGTCTTCGGCGCGCTCACCCTGCGCCGCAGCGGCATCGACCTCGCGCCGGACCCGCGCGAGCTCCGCGAGTCGCTGCGCTTCGGAACGAAGGGGCACCTGCAGACGCTGCTCACCAGGTTGCACGAGCGCGCCGACGTGATGCTCATGGCGGCGCTGCGGGTCGACCCGGCGCAGATCGCGGTCTACGCGATCGCGGTCGGCGTGATCGACCGCCTCCAGGTCGTGCCCGACTCGATCAGCTCCGCCCTGCTGCCGAAGCTCGCGACACTGAGTCCGGTGGAGATGGGTCCCTACACGGCGCGAGTCACTCGCCATCTGGTGTTCTGGGTCGCTCTCTCGGGGATCGCCCTCGCGGCCGTGGCGCCATTCGGCGTCCCACTGCTGTTCGGGCCGAAGTACGCCGCGTCGGTGCTGCCGCTGTTCGTGCTGCTGCCCGCGACCGCCATGCTCGCCGTGCGCACCGTGGTGTCGAGCTACTTCGTCGCCGTCGGCAAGCCCGGATTCAACGCGAAGGTGCAGGCACTGGCGCTCGCGGTGAACGTCGCGCTGAATCTATGGGTGATCCCGCGCTTCGGAATCGTCGGCGCCGCGTTCGCGAGCCTCGTGTCGTACGCCGTCGAGGCGATCGCGACCGTGGCGGCGTTCCGCGGCGCGACACGCTGCGGTGTCGGCGAGACGCTCGTCGCGAACCGGAAGGATCTCGCGCCGTACCTGGGCCACGTGCGGCGTCTGCGCGCACGGCTCGGCGGAGCCTGACCGTGGCGGGGGGCGTCGAGCTCGCGACCGAGGTCCCGATCGTCGTGCTGGCGAGCGCGGTCTGGGACACGCCGAACCCCGTCAACTGCCATCAGCTCGCGACGCGGCTCGCGCTCGCGGGACACCGCGTGCTGTTCGTCGACTCGAGCGGGCTGCGCGCGCCGGCGCTGCTCGGCTCGGCGCACGATCGGCGGCGGGTCTTCGCGCGCCTCTCGCGCGGCCTCGGCGGCGCGCGCGAGGTCGCGCCGAAGCTCGAGGTGCTGTCGCCGCTGACGCTGCCTGCGGCCTGGCCGGAGCCGCTGCGCTCGCTCTCACAGTGGCTGTCCGCGCGCGCGTTGCGCGGCGCGGCGCGTTCGCGGGGACTCGCGCGGCCGATCGCGTGGGCGATGTTGCCGACACAGCTCGCCGCTGCGCGCGCGCTCGAGCCCCGGCTGCTCGTGTATCACGCGGTCGACGACTACGCGGCGAATCCCGGCGTCGACGCGGCGTGGCTGCGCGCGCGCGAGTCGGAGATGCTGCGCGTCGCGGACCTCGTGTTCGCCGCGAGCCCGAGCCTGGCGGAGCGGCTGCGCGCCGAGCGCCCCGACGTCGAGCTGCTCGCAAACGTCGCCGACGTCGAGCTGTTCTCGCGCGCGCTGACGCAGAGCCTCGCCGAGCCCGAGCGGCTCGCCGGTCTGCGGCGACCGCGCGCGGTGTACGTCGGCAATCTCGCCGCGTACCGCTTCGACTTCGAGCTGTTGCGCGCCGCCGCGCGCGCGCTGCCCGAGGTCGAGTTCGTGCTCGTCGGGCCGATCGGCCTGGGCGATCCGAAGACTCCGGGGGGGCCGGCGGAGGCGCTCGCCGCGGAGCGCAACGTCCATTTTCTGGGCGCGCTCCCGCAGACCGAGCTTCCCGCGCTGCTCGCGCACTGCGACGTCGCGCTGCTCCCGCTGCTCGAGAACCCCCACACACTCTCGTGTATGCCGCTGAAGCTCTGGGAGTATCTCGCCGCGGGGCTCCCGGTCGTCGCGCGCGATCTCCCCAACCTGCGCGGGCTCGGCGACGAGCGCGCCATCCGCCCGTACGCCGACGCGCGCGGCTTCGTGCCCGCGCTCGCGAAGGCGCTCGACGGGTCGCGCCTCGGCCGCGAAGCGCGCCTCGAGCTCGCGCGCCCTCACGGTTGGCCGGCGCGCATCGCCGAGATCAGACGGCGTCTCGCCGCGGCACTCACCGCCAGGGGTGAGCGAGATTAAGTCTCTCTCGCGGACCGCCGGTAACTCGCGGTCGTGTGCTACCTCCGGCGCGGAGGCCACACTTCGTGCGCACGCTCTTTCTGGTCCGCGATTTCTCGCCCACCGTCGGTGGAGTCCCGCTGCTGCTCGAGGAGCTGACTCGACTTTGGCCGGGCGAGGTACGCGTGATCGCGCTCGCGACGCCGAAGGACGCCGCGGAGGGCGCCGGTAATGCCGTCTCGATCACGCGGATTCCCGCGTGGCGTCGAGCCCCACGCCCGCTCGCGCTGCTCCTGCGACAGATCTCGTACGCTCGTGCGCTGCGGCGCACGTGGCGTGACTGGCCCTTCGATCGGATCGTCTGCGGGTATCTCGCGACCAACGGTCCGCTCGCCTGGTGGTGGCGGCTGCGACGAGGCGCGCCCTTCGTGGTGCTGACTTATGGCACCGAGCTGCTGCGCGCGCGGCATTCGCTCGCCGCGCCGGTCTGGCGCGCCGTGCTCGCGCGCGCGGAGCTCGTCGTCACGATCTCGGACCCGTTCACGCGCTTGATCCACGCCTTCGCGCCGACGGCGCATGTGCGGAAGGTCCCGCTGGGCTGTCGCAGCGCCCTGGCGGCGGCGCTCCGGGCGCGGCCTCCGGAGCCACGAGCGCGCGACGGAAGGCGAGTCATTCTGAGCGTTGGACGGCTGGTGCCGCACAAGGGGTTCGACGTGGCGTTGCGCGCGCTCGCGCTGCTGCGCCGGACTCGCTCGGATTGGGAGTATCTCGTGGTCGGCGTGGGCCCGGACCGCGCGCGACTGGAGCGACTGGCGCTCGAGCTCGACCTGGCCGATCACGCGGGCTTCGTCGGGTCCGTCGACGATGCGCAGCTCGCTGCGCTCTACGCGCGCGCGGATCTGTTCGTGATGCCGAGTCGCGCGGAGGGCACGACGGTCGAGGGCTTCGGTCTCGTCTTCGTGGAGGCCGGGTCGGCGGGAGTGCCAGTCATCGGCGGGCGATCCGGCGGCGTGGCGGAGGTCGTGCACGACGGGCTGAACGGCTTCCTGGTCGATCCCACCGATCCCGCGGATCTCGCCGCGAAGATCGAGCGCCTGCTCGCGGACCCTGGCCTCGCGCGGCGCATGGGAGCGGAGGGCCGGCGCATCGCGCGAGAGGTCTTCACCTTCGAGGCGATGCGCGACGCGATCCTCGCGGGGTTGCCCGGCGCCCCCGAGACCGGCGCCGCCGCCCCCCGCTAGGGTTGGTATCCTCCGGCGCGTGGGAGCGCCGATGCGGTTCGCGTTTCTCGTCTATCTCGGGCGCTCCGGCTCGACGTTCCTCGCGCGCGGTCTCGACGCCGTCTCGCGCGACCTGCTGGTCACTCCCGAGCTGAACTTCATCGTGTCCGCGGCGCTCGCCGGCGACGCCGCGCTGCGCGCGCTCTCGGGCGACGAGCTCGTGCGCTTCGTCCGCCGCGATCTGCAGATCGCCAATCTCGATCTGTCCGCCGCGGAGCTCGACGCGTGCGCGCGGGCCTGCGCCGGACAGGGAGTTCGCGCGCTGGCCGAGACGTTGGTCGCCGCGCACGCCGAGAAGCGCGGCCGCACGCCCCGCGCCGTCGTCGTCAAGAAGTCGGTCGCGCACCTCGCGGTCGAGCGGCTGCTCGAGGTCTTCCCGGAAGCGCTCTTCGTGCACATCCGGCGCGACGGGCGCGCGGTCGTGAATTCGCTGATCCACACGGAGAGCGTCTACGACCCCGGACACATGCTGGGCCGCGGCGATCCCGTGCACGCGGCGCGTCTCTGGGTGAAGCAGCTGCAGAGCGTCGCGGAGGTCGCGGCGCGGCACCCCGAGCGCGTGCTCGAGGTGGCCTACGAGTCCCTGCTGCGCGCGCCCGAGGCCGAGCTCGAGTCACTCCGCGCGGCGCTGGCGAGCCGGCTGGGGGTCGAGCTGCGCGCGCCCGGCGGCGACTCCGCGTTCGTGGTGCCCGAGCGCGAGCGCCAGCTACACCAGCTGGTGTCAGAGCCGGCGGTCGGGGAGCGCGCCGAGGGCTGGCGCAGGGAGCTCGGGCGCGCGAACGGCATCGCGGTCGAGGCGATCGAGCGCGAGTGGCTGCGCCGCTCCGGCTACCCCGAGCATTTCCTCGCGGACGCGAGCCCGGCGGCGATCGCCGCTGCGCGCCTGCCGCTCGAGCTCCGGCACCTGTGGATCACCGGGCGACACGTGCTGTGGCGCGCCGGTATCCTCGCGCGCCTGCTGGTCTCCGATCCCGGGCTCGCGGCGTCGCGACTCCGCGAGGCGCTGTTCCAGCGCTTCGGCGCGCGCTAGCCGCGCAGCTCGAACACGAACGCCGCGTGCCCGTCCAGCTCCTCCCGGCGGCGCTCGGCGAGCGCATCCGGCGCCTTTGCGGTGAGTCGCAGCAGCTCCTCGCGCTCGTGTTCGTCTACCACCACGTAGCGCACGCGCTCGCGCCGCAGATACTCGAGCAACACGTCCGGGTGCGGCGCGCGGCGCAGATCGACGAAGCGCGCGCCCGCGTAGTAGCCGATGCGCTGCTTCACGGCGGCCACCGCCTCGTCGGGCGCGAGGGCGCCCTCGGAGCGGATCCACTCCGCGGCGCGGCGCTCGGGCAGGGCGTCGGCGCGGTCCGGGCGCAGGGCCTTCCCGAGCCCGAGCCCGGCGACGAGCAGCAGGGGAAGCGCTGTGCGCAGCGCCGGGCGCGCCGCGAGCCCGGGCACGCGGCCGAGCGCGTCCGCAAGCGCGAGCGCGCCGAGCGCGGCATAGCCGAAGAGCAGCGCCGCCGGCGGAAGCACGTGCCGCCGGCTCAGGTAGTCCGAGCTCGCGGCGAGGCCGAAGAACACCACGAGATACAGACCGGTGCAGGCCGCGAAGAACCAGCCGCGCCGGGTCGGCCGCCCGCGCGCGGCGAAGAGTCCGAGCGCGAGCAGGAGCACTCCCTCGGCGCGGAGCGCCTTCAGCACCTCG
>DATFUE010000612.1:0-4005 GCA_035261165.1 Myxococcota bacterium | reverse complement strand
AAGCTGTGCGGTCATGCGTGGTTCGAGAAGCCGCCGCTCTTGTACTGGACCGCGGCCGCAGGCATGAAGCTGCTCGGTGTAGGCGCGCCGGGGGTTCGGCTCGGCACCGCGCTCGCCGGGGCGCTGGCGCCGCTCGCGCTTTTCGCCTTCGCGCGCAGGCCGCTCGGCGATCGCGCGGCGTTCGGCGCCGCGCTCGCGCTCCTGGCGTCGGTCGGGTTCGCGGGCCTCGCGCGGCTCGCGTTCACCGACATGCTGTTGCTGCTCTGGTTCGTGGTGTGTCTCGGCGCGCTGCACCGCGCCTTCGAGGCGCGCGAGCGCAGCGCGGCCTGGCTCGCGCTCGCGTGCTTCGCTGCGGGCCTGGCGATGCTGACGAAGGGGGCGATCGGCGTGGTGTTTCCCGGCGCCGCGGCGCTGCTCGAGCTCGGCTTCCGCCGGCGGCTGCGCGACGCTCTGCGCCCGAGCTGGCTCGCGCTCGGGCTGCCGATCGCGGTCGGGGTCGGCTGCTCCTGGTATCTCGCGCTCGGACTCACGCAGCCGGGAGGCTTCGGCTTCATGCGCGCGCTGTTTCTCGAGCATCACGTCGGCCGCTTCAGCCAGCCGATGCAGGGGCACGGCGGCAGCATCTTCTACTACCTGCCCGTGCTCTTGCTGGGGCTCTTCCCCTGGAGTCCTCTGCTGCCGGTCGCGCTCGCGCGCGCCGATCTGCGCGCTGGCGACGAGCGCGCGCGCTTCCTGCGGCTGTTCGCGCTGTTCTCCGCGATCGCCGTGGTGTTCTTCTCGGTCGCCGCCACCAAGCTCGCGAACTACGCCTTGCCGGCGTTTCCGGGCTTGGCGCTGGCGGTCGGCGCGCTGCTCGCGCGCCCCCGAGAGGCGCGCGATCGGGCCCTCAGTGTCTCGTGGGGGGTGACTCTCGGCTTCGTCGCGGCGCTGTCACTCGGCGCCGCGCTGCTGCCGCTCGCGCACCTGCAGCTTCCCGCTCTGCTCGGCGAGAACGCGGCGCGGCATCCGGCGCTCGCTCGTCCGCTGGAGCTCGGAGTCGGCAGCGTGGTCGCCGCCGCGGCGCTCGCGGCGGGCGCCGTGCTCGCGGGGCTCGCCTGGCGCGCGCGGCGTCCCGAGCGCGCGCTCGCGGCGCTCGCCTGCGGAGCCATCGCCTTCTACAGCGTCCTGTTTCAGACCGTCTTGCCCGGCGTCGACGCGCAGATCGGCGCGCCGCTGCGGCGCATCGCGCTGCGCGCCGCGACACTCACGAGGCCGGACGAGGAGGTGTTGCTGCTCGGGCTGCGCCACCGCCCGAGCGTCTGCTTCTACGGCGAACGGCCCACTCACTACGCGAGCGGCGCGCGCTGGGCGCAGGCGGAGATCTTCGGCGGACCCGGCGCGCGCATCGGCATCACCGGCGACCCGCAGCTCGCGCAGTTCCCGGGCAGCGCGCGGCTCGAGGTTCTGGAGCGAGACGGCGGCTACGTGCTGTTCCGGGCTCCGGCTGCCGGCGCCGCAACGACCGGCCCCTGAACGCTGCTCCTCCTCAGCGCGCGCGAGACGAGCCAGAGGAGCGCCGCGAGCGCGAGTGCGGCCCCGGCGCGCACCCCCCAGGTCTTGCCGACGAGCACGCGCGCCTCCGGCTTGGGCAGCGCGACGCCGTCCCAGCGGAGTATCGGATTGAGATACAGCACCGCGCCGTGGGCGATCACTTCCACGCGCACGTACGGGTCGTCCGGGCCGGGGGCGTAACTCGCCTCGGCGCGCCCCGATACTTGCTGGCGCAGGTCGCCGTGCGGGCCGTAGAAGCGGATCACGCTCGCGGGCTCGCCGATGCGAACGTGGAGCTGGCCGTCCTCGATCTCGCAAAGCTCGAGGGCGATCGGCCCCTCGCCCTGGCGCGTGTACAGCGAGTGGAAGCGCCCCTCCCGCAGGGCGCGCAGTACGCCCTCGCGCGTGCGCTCGTCGCTGTGGATCACCACGGCGCCGATCCCGAGGTGACTCCCGGCGCCGGTCTCGGTCTGCGCGTGCCCGTCGTCGGCGGCCATGCCCCAGACCGGCCGGCCGGCCGACAGCGCCGCGTCCCAGAAGTCGTCCCAGGTGCCGTACTTCGAGGCGACCTCGACGGCGTCGTAGCCGGTGAGTCGCTCGAGGTCGGCGATCGAGAACGACTGCGCCTTCGTCGGGTGATTCACGACGATGAACGGCGCGCTCGCGCGGAGCTGGTCGATCACGCTCTGCTTCTGCCGGGTGCTGCCGCCGAGCGGATAGTCGAACCAGCTCACGTGGTCGGCGCCGATCACGGTGTGGTGGCGACGCCCGGGCGTGAAGCCGTGCTCGTAGCTCGACACGTAGATCTCGCCGGCGGCGTTCTCGGGCGGCGAGAGCGACATGTAGTCGCTGATGCCGATCACGTCGTAGCCGCGTTTCTTGTACAGCTCGAACAGCTCGTGGCGCGGCATGTTGCCGAAGGTGAGTCCGCCCCAGGCTTCGGAGTGCGCGTGGAAGTTGGCGAGCAGTCCGCCGCCGCGATAGCCGGCGTAGGGGTTGTACCAGCGCTCGCCGCGGAACGGCTGCGGCGCCGGAAACTCGTAGAACGGCGCCCAGGCCAGCTCGAAGTAGGCGAGCGCGGCGAGCGCGAAAACCAGCGACGCGAGGAGGCGCCTGGAGATGGGTGTCACCCCGGGGAGAATTACACGCGCGCGGCCGGTGCGCCGCGCCAAAACGCCTGGAGCGCGGGCACCGGGTCGGAGGTGAAGACGATCTCATCCCGCCACCATGCCGGCAGGCGGTCGAAGTACTCGGGCTCCGCGAAGCGCCGGTCCAGGAGCACGATCGCGCCGACGTCGTCGGGGCCGCGCAGCACCCGCCCGCCGGCTTGCACCGCGCGCGCGAGGCCGGGAACGAGATAGGCGTACTCGAAGCCCGCGCCCAGCTCGCGCTCGAAGTGCGCGCGCACGAGCTCGCGCTCGAGGTCGAGCTTCGGCAGGCCGGGACCGACGACGAACGCGCCGATGGCGAGCTCGCCCGCGTAGTCGACGCCTTCGGCCAACACACCTCCGTGTACCCCGCAGACGAGCAAGGTCTCGCCGCGGTTGGCGCGCAGCCGCGCGAGGATCGGCTCCACGGGCGCGCCCGGAAGCTGCAGGATCACGCGCAGCTCGCCCGCGGGAAGCTTCGCGACCACCTCGTCGCGGAACGCGAAGCTCGGGAAGAACGCCAGCCAGTTGCCGCGGCGCGTGGCCGCGCAGCGCGCGATCGTGCGCGCGATCTCCGCGGCGTGCTCGGAGCGCACCCGGAAGCGCGTGTCCACCGCGGTCGAGCCGACCAGCAGCCGATTCTCGCGCGGGAAGGGGCAGGGCAGGTCGAGCGAGAGACTCCGCGGGCCCGCGACGCCGAGCAGGCGCGCGTGGTGCTCGAGCGGCGCCAGGGTCGCGCTCATCAGCAGGGCGGCGTGGAAGGCGCGAACCCGCGCGCCGACCCACGGCGCCGGATCGAGACACAAGAGCGCCGCGCGCTCTGGCGACCAGAGCGCCGCGAACTGATCCGGATCGGTGTCGGCGGCGCTGGCGAAACCGCGCAGGTCCGCGAGCGCGCTCTGCACGGGATCTCGCAGGCGCGAGTCGCCGCCCTCGCGCCGCGGCGCGAGCCGCGCGTCGCGCGGGCCCGCGTGGTTGAGCAGCGCCTGAGTCTCGGACTGCGCCAGCGCGGCGCGGACCGCGATCGGCTCCCAGAAGCCGCGCGCCGCGGGCTCCACCCAGGGGGGGAGGGACTCGCGCTCCTCGGCGAGCCGCGCCGCGACGTCGCTGCAGTGACTCGCCACCTCGCGCAAGAGCGCGCCCGCGCTCGCGTAGGCGGGCTCGATCTGCGCCTCGAGTGCGGCGCCGAGCGCCTCGAGGCGCGCGAGCTCGAGCGCGGGCGAGAGCGCCCCGCGCGCTCGCTCGGGCAAGTCGTGCGCCTCGTCGACGATCAGCAGGTCGCGGCCGTTCGCTTCGTTCAACAGGTGGCGCAGGGCGACGCGCGGAT
>DATFUE010000611.1:0-5955 GCA_035261165.1 Myxococcota bacterium | reverse complement strand
CTGTCTCCGATCCGATCGAGCGAGTACCCTGTGCCGCGCATGACGCGTAGTTTGCGGCGAAGCGGCCGGCATTTCTCAAGCCCTGTGGTCGCATGGGCACCCTACCCCTACCCATTCCCGTGGGCGTGCTCCTGGGCGTTCCTCTGCGTCGTCGCACTTTGTCTCGCGGGGTGCGATCGCCGGGTCGAGCCATACGTAGCGCCGAGCGACGAGCCCGCGCCGGTCGATCGCCCGGTGCGCGTGCCGGGCCTCGAGAGCCCCGTGCCGCGCGCAAGCATGCCGCTCGGCCCGCCCGACGCCGCGAGCGGCGAACGCACGGGCGTCGTCGCGGGCAAGCCCATCCGCGGAACGATCCGCGTCGCCGCGGGCACGGAGCCGGCCGGCGCCGTGCTGTTCCTGATCGCGCGCGTACCGGGACAACCCGGACCGCCGCTGGCCGTGAAGCGCCTGCCCGTCGGTCCGTTTCCGCTCGAGTTCGAGATCGGGCCCGCGGACGAGATGATCAAGGGTCGCCCATGGGACGGGCCGATAGCGCTCAGCGCGCGCGTCGACAGTGACGGCGACCCGCTGACGCGCGCAGCGAGCGACGCGAGCGGCGAGCTCGCCGAACCGGTCCAGCCCGGCGCGGAGGGCGTAGACCTCGAGCTCGCGCCGGTGTCCAAGTAACCACTCAAGTCGTGCGGCGCACGCCACGACCTTCTTCGCTGAGATGACGCCTGTCCTGCATACCCGCCGTTGCGGCGAGCTCGAGATGACGATCGCGCTCGACTCGCTCGCGCGGGGGCCGGCGCTGGGCGGCTGTCGCTGGAGGCCGTACCCGGATCTGGACGCGGCACGACGCGACGCACGTGAGCTCGCGGCCGCGATGACGCGCAAGGCGGCGCTCGCCGGACTCGCGCTCGGCGGCGGCAAGGCGGTCGTGGCGGGCGACCCGCGCGTGCGGACCGAGGACCAACTGCTGGCGTTCGGCGACTTCGTCGAGAGTCTTGGCGGGCGCTACATCGCGGCGGCCGACATGGGCACCGGCGAGCGCGACATGGCGGTGATCGCGCGCCGCACGCGTCATGTGGTCGGCCTCCCGCGGGACGCCGGCGGCTGCGGCGATCCCGGGCCGTTCACCGCGCTCGGCGTCGAGCTCGCGATCCAAGCCGCGCTCGCGCACGTCGGGGTTGCGCTCGGCGGCGCCCACGTCGCGGTTCAGGGCGTGGGCAACGTCGGTCGAGTTCTGGTCGAGGCCCTGTGCCGCGCCGGTGCGCGCGTCAGTGCCGCGGATCCGGTGCCTCGTGCGGTCTCGGGCCTGCCGCGCGAGGTTCGCGTCGTCCCGCCCGACGACGTCGCGCGCCTGCGCTGCGACGTGTTCGCGCCGTGTGGCCCGCCGGGGGTCGTGACGGACGCGCTCGCACGGTCGCTCGACTGCCGCGTGGTGTGCGGCGCCGCGAACAACCCGCTCGCGTCGGCCGCCGTGGCGCAGTATCTCGACGCGCGCGGCATCCTGTACGTGCCCGACTTCGTGGCGAACGCGGGCGGGCTGATCCACCTCGGCGTCGCGCTTCAGGGCGGCGACGACGCCGCCACGCGCCGGCGCCTCGCCGTGATTCCCGAGAATCTCGAGCGCGTGCTCGAACGGGCAAAGGCGCGAGGCGTGGATCCGGCGCGGGCAGCGGAGGAGCTCGCGCTCGCCGCCGTCGCTCAGTCGGGCGGGCAGTCCCCGCGCTCCGCGCACACGGAAGCGTAAAGCCAGTACGCGACGAGATAGTCGAGCCCCGTGTACTCGGTGTTCGGAGCGAAGTCCTGCGGCACCCGGTAGGGGCTCGATTTCCACTCGAACGAGCTCGGGGGTCGCAGCGCCATCGGCACCAGGTCGCGCGCCTGAGCCTGCCAGTGTCGGCCCGGCAGCCAGCGGGTCGGCAGCGCGGCGAGCTGTGGCGACGGCGCGAGCTTTCGCTTCTCGAGCGGGAACGCGGCGAGCGAGTCATGCACGCCCGCGAGAAGCTCGGCGCCGCACGAGCCCGGCTCGAGCTGGCAGAACACGAGCGTGAAATAGGCGTTCCGATCCGGCTCCACGCGCAGCCACGTGCGCCACAGACCCGCGCGCAGGTCCGCGAGCGCAGGGTCGCGCGTCTCGCGCGCGAGCGGCACCAGCACGCGATACAGGTCGAACGCCATGAGATCGTTCGAGTAGCCCGTGATCCCGAAGACGCGCAGATTCGTGAAGCGCGCGCGCGCGACCACGCGGTAGTGGTCGCGCAGGCGATCGCGCTCCGCGGACCAGCGCGGGTCGGGGTCGAGGCGCGCGGCGAGCGAGATCACGGCGTAGCTCGTCAGCTGCGCGATCGCGTTGAAGCCGAGCCCGCTGTGCCAGGAGAGATCCCCGTAGCGCGTGCGCTTTCCGTCGGGATCCGTGAGCTCGTAATCGTGCGCGACCAGGTGCGACGCGGCGTCGACCGCGAGCCGGCGGGCGCGCTCGGGGAAGATGCGCCGGCACAGCCCGAGCGCGGGCACGAGGCCGTTCGCGTATTGGTCCTGCGAGACGTCGCCGCGCCAGTGCCAACCCGCGAAGCGACCAGCCGCGGCGTGCCACTCGCTCGTGTCGCCTCCGTTGGGCGGGGCGCGCCGCACGCTGCGCGCCATCAGACCAGGAATGCCGGTCACGTCCATCAGCAGCTCGAGTCCCGCGAGAGCCTGCGATGCGTCGCCGAGCGCGCGCTCCCGCTCCACGTCGCGCGTCGCCTCCGCGCGGGCGCAGGCCGCGGCTGCGAAGAGGCCGTTGAACGTCGGTCCGTCCGCGAGCGCCGGATACGTTCCCTGCGCGAGATCGCGCTCGACCTGACGCAGGTCGACGTTGTAGAGGAGCACGCCTTCGCGCGAGAGATGGCGCGCGTGGATCGCGGCCCGAAACGCCTCGGCCTTGGCGGCGAGGTCGTCCGCCGCAGCGACGCGCGCGAGAAGCACGAGGGCGACGAGCCAGCGCATGGCTCTCTATCGGCGCGTCAGCTCGACAGGCTCGCGGCCGCGGCGCGCGCCGCGTCGAGCGCGGGAATGACTTCGCCGTAGGTGCCGCGGTACGCCGGCGGCAGCAGGTCCGCGATCAGGAAGCCGAGCGCGTCCGCGATCACCGGGCGCCGGTTGCCCGCGCGCGCGAACAGCTCCGCCGCCTCGATCGGCCGACCCGCGCGCGCGCTCACCTGCGTCGGCATCACCTTCTCGCTGTCGAGCGGGACCAGGCGCTCCGTGCCCCACAGGCCGATCGGGACAATCGTCGCGCCCGCGCCCTCGAAGTAGCGCGCGGTCGCGGGAAGCACGCGTTGCATCGCGCCGCTGCGACTGCGCGTGCCCTCGATGAAGATCAGCACGTTGTCGCCCGCGCGGTGGCGTTCGTCGACCGACGCGAGCGTCTCCACCGCCAGGCGCGCGACCTCGCGCCGCGGCATGACCGCGTCGCCCGACGCGCGGCTCTGGCTCTGCGGAATCTTGATCGCGCCGAAGCACAGACTGGCCAGGCGCCGAACCGGCAGCGCGTAGACCTTTGGCCCGACGAGCACGGTGAGCTTGTCCGCGACCTCGCGCTGTCCGGCGCCGACGATCAGCGCGTCGAGCACGTTCGCGTCGACGTAGGACAAGTGGTTCGCGACGAGAAACACCGGCCTCGCGCGCGCGATCGCGAGCGACTCGCCGGCCGTAAGCACCGACGGGGACTGCAACACCAGCGCGTGGGCGAGGCGCGAGAGCCGCCGCGCGACCGGATCGTACGGGTGAAAGCCCCAGCGCGCGCCGGTCTCCATGAGGCGGGCGCCGAACTCGCCCAGGTCCGCGTCCGAGAAGTCGCGCAGCTCGTTCCAGATAGTGCGCTCGAGCGCCGTGCGTTCGCCGGCGCCCCAGTCCGCCAGTCCTACCGAGATGGCCGCGCAGAGAGAGGCACGGTCCACGCTCGAGTGTCTCGGGTTCGCAGCCTCGGTCAACACTCACGAGCATAGCGCGCGCGGCTCGCGACGTGTCTCGCGCCTTCCACCGCTGGCCGCTCTTGTGCTGCGCGTCACGCCGCGAGTTTGCGTGGATCTTTCGTGCCTCCTTAGAGTCCCCCCCGCATGCAGATCCGCCTATCCGCCGAACGCCAATACGCGGAGTTCCACAGCCTGTTCGCGGCCGACTTCCGCAAGGACCTGGCGCTCTACTTGGACCTCGCGGCCAAGTACCCCGGGCCGATCCTGGAGGTCGGCTGCGCCACGGGGCGCGTGCTCGCGAAGCTCGGTGAAGCGGGCTACGAAGCGCTCGGCGTCGACGTCTCGCGCCCGATGCTCGAGGTCGCGCGCCGCCGGCTCGAGCCGTGGCAGGACCGCGTGCGCCTGGCGGACTTCGACTTTCGCAACAGCGCGCTGTTCGAGAAGTTCGACGTCGTCTTCGCCACGCTCTACGCGTTCAACCAGCTGATCGACGTCGAGGAGCAGCGCCTCTTCCTGCGCCACATCACGCGCTGCATGAAGTCGCCCGGGGTGCTCGCGCTCGACTGCTTCTGCCCGCTG
Organism: Myxococcota bacterium; assembly: GCA_035261165.1. Lineage (GTDB taxonomy): Bacteria > Myxococcota_A > UBA9160 > SZUA-336 > SZUA-336 > VGRW01. The sequence continues at coordinate 1,435 of DATFUE010000611.1, read as the reverse complement.
CCGATGCTGCGCCCCGAGACGAACGGGCAGTGGCGCGAGATCGAGCGCACCGTGAAAGGCCACGTGCTGAAGGTTCGCGACAAGCGCGAGATGCTCACCCCGCTGCTCGAACGCCGCACACAGGTGTTCTCGATCGACGACAGTGTCCCGGCGGAGCACGTCGCGCACCGGCGCTACGTCCCGCCCCAGCAGGCGGAGCAGCTCCTGGCCGAAGCCGGCTTCGAGAACATCCGCTACCTGCAAGACTACGACCTCGCGACCGCCAAGCCCTACGGCGAAGGCGAGCGCGCCACCGGCCCCTACCAGCTGGTGGCGGAGCGCTAGGTCTTGCAAGCGAAGCGCGCCGAGCGACGCAGTCGCGCGTAGACGGGTGGACGGGCTTCGCCCGTCCGGCCCCCGGAGTGGTGCGGTAAGCTCCCTCCATCATGGGGCGGAGCCTGCTCGACAAGGTCTGGGATCTGCACAGTGTTCGGGAGCTCCCCGGCGGGCAGACGCAGCTCTTCATCGGGCTCCACCTGATTCACGAGGTGACGAGCCCGCAGGGCTTCCAGATGCTCGACGACGCCGGGCTCCCGGTGCTGGTGCCGTCGCGCACGTTCGCGACGGTCGACCACATCGTGCCGACCGACGGCAGAGCGCGGCCGCTGCGCGACTCGCAGGCCGAGGAGATGCTGCAGGCGATCGAGGCGAACACGAAGCGCCACCGCATCCAGTTCTTCCCGATCGGCTCGGGCAATCAGGGCATCGTGCACGTGATCGGGCCCGAGCTCGGGCTCACGCAGCCGGGGCTCACGATCGCCTGCGGCGACAGCCACACCTCGACGCACGGCGCGTTCGGCGCGATCGCGTTCGGCATCGGCACGAGCCAGGTGCGCGACGTGCTCGCCTCGCAGTGCCTCGCGCTCGCGCGCCCGAAGGTGCGGCGGATTCGCATATCGGGCCCGCTCGGCTTCGGCGTGTACGCGAAGGACGCCATCCTGCACATCATCCGGCGCCTCGGCGTGAAGGGCGGGGTCGGCTACGCGTACGAGTACGCGGGCGACGCGATCCAGCGCATGTCGATGGAAGAGCGCATGACCCTGTGCAACATGTCGATCGAGGGCGGCGCGCGCGTGGGCTACGTGAGTCCGGACGACACGACCTTCGACTATCTGCGCGGGCGCCGCTTCGCACCCAAGGCCGAGGCGTTCGAGCGCGCCGTCGGCTGGTGGCGCAGCATGTCGAGTGACTCGGACGCGAGCTTCGACGACCAGGTCGAGCTGGCCGCGAGCGAGATCGCGCCGACGGTCACCTGGGGCACGAACCCGGGCCAGGCGATCGGGGTCACCGAGAATCTGCCGCGGCTCGACGAGCTGCCGGACGACGACCGCTCCGGCGCGGAAGACGCGTACCGCTTCATGGACCTCGTGCCCGGCCGGCCGATCGCCGGCACGCC
>DATFUE010000610.1:0-4063 GCA_035261165.1 Myxococcota bacterium | reverse complement strand
GCCCACGATCTCCAGGAGCCGTTGCGCAGCCTGGAGGCGCAGCTCGGCGACTCACTGCGCGGCGAGCCGGCGGATCTCGCGCTGGCGCTGCGCCAGGTGAGTCGCATGCGCACCCTGCTGCGCGACCTGGTCGACTACGCTGTCGCCACGCGGATCCGGGTCGGCGCCGAGCCGAGCGAGCTCGGCCAGGCGCTCGACTGGGCGCTCGAGAACCTGCGGCCCGCGCTCGCCGAGGCCAGCGCCGAGGTCAAGATCGAGACACTCTGCCGCGTGCTCGCCGACCCGATCCAGGTCGCGCGCGTGTTCCAGAACCTGCTCACGAACGCGCTGCGCTTCCGCTCTTCCGCGGCGCCGGTCATCGCCGTCGGAGCCGGGCAGCGAGAGAACGACGTCCTGGTGTTCGTGCGCGACAACGGCATCGGCATCGAGCCCGCGCACCACGAGAGCGTGTTCCGCGTCTTCGAGCGCGCGCACGCCGAGGTCCGCGACGGCTCGGGCATGGGGCTGGCCATCTGCCGGCGCATCGTCGAGAGCTACGGCGGCCGCGTCTGGGTCGAATCCGAGCCCGGCCGCGGCTCGACGTTCTACTTCACCCTACCCAGCGCTCCGGAGTGACTCGCCGACCGAGCCCGCAAGCGGCGCAGCCGCGCGATGCGCGAGAGTTAGTTGCGGCCAGGATTGGCCCGTCCGACTGCCACAGGCGAGCGTAGTCAATCACGCGAAGGTATCCGCGATGGCTGCCAAGTTCTCGCGCACGCGACCTGGAGGGACGCCGACTGTGGGCGGGTAGAGCAGGGGTTGGTCGGTGAGCTCGTCCCAGAGGTGCAGGCGGTCGCGCACTTCGTCGGGGCGGCCGGCGATCGCGATCTCGTCGACCAGCGCGTCGGGCACGGCGGCGCTCATGGCCGCGAAGTCGCCGCGGCGGTACGCGGCGGCGATCTCCTCGCCGACCGAGCGCCAGCCGTGTGTGTCCAGCACGGAGTGATAGAGCTTCGTCGTGTAGTAGAAGGCGATCTGCGCGCGGGCTTCGCGGCGCGCTCGGTCGACGTCGTCACTCACCGAGCAGATGACGTAGGGCGCCAGCGCGCAGCGCGAGCCGGCGAGCTCGGGCAGCACGTGCTCGGCGATGTACTTGCGGGTGAAGATCGGGTGGCCGACGAGCCCGTCGGCGACCGCTGCGGCGGCGCGGATCATGCCGCGATTCACCGCGGCGACATACACCGGTATCTCGGCGCGCGGCGCGCCCGGGCGCGCGAACTGCGGGATGTCGACCTGGTAGTAGCGGCCGTCGAACTTGAGCCCGCCGCCCTTTTGCGCCGCGAAGGCCGCGCGCACCAGCTTTACCGCCTCGCGCATGCGCGGCGCCGGCGGATCGTCGAACTTCACGGAGTACCAGCGCTCGTTCATGGAGCGCGTGCCGCTGCCCAGCCCGAGGATCATGCGCCCGCCCGAGAGCTCGTCGATGTCGAGCGCGGCCGCGGCGGCAAGGATGGGGGTACGCATGAATGCGTAGGCGATCGCCGTGCCGAGCTTCACGCGCGCCGTCGCGGCTGCGACCGCGGTGAGCCGCACGAAGCCGTGCATGTTGAAGAACTCGATGGTCCACACGGAGTCGAAGCCGCGCGCTTCCGCGTGGCGCGCGGCGGCGATCTGGTCAGCGATCGTCGGGGCGGCGAGGACGAGTCCGGGTCGCATCGCGCAATTAGACCACACCGCGCGCTGTGAGATCATCCTGCTGTGGACGCCGCCGAAATCGCGATCGTGGGCGCGGGCGTCGGCGGGCTAGTCGCGGCGCTGTCACTCTCCGAGGCCGGCTTTCCGGTGCGCGTCTTCGAATCGGTGCCGGAGCTGAAACCGCTCGGTGTCGGGATCAACTTGCTGCCGCACGCGGTGCGCGAGCTGGACGAGCTCGGCCTGCGCGTCCCGCTCGAGGCAGCGGGCATCGCCTGCGGCGAGCTCGCGTACTACACCAAACGGGGTCAGCGCATCTGGGCCGAGGCGCGCGGCCGCCAAGCGGGCTATCGCTGGCCGCAGATCTCGATTCACCGCGGCGTGCTGCAGATGCTCCTGCTCGAGGCGGCCCGCGCGCGCATCGGCGGGGATCGCATCCACCTCGGCCTGCACCTGGAGCGCTTCGAGGCGGAGCCCGGCCGGGGCGTGCGCGCGACCTTCAGCGACCGGGCTCCGGGCGCTGCGCCGAGCGCTCGCGGCAGCGGAGTGACTCGCACGGTCGACGCGCGCCTGCTCGTCGCGGCGGACGGCATCCACTCGACCGCGCGGCGCTCGCTCTATCCCGGGGAGGGCCCGCCGCGCTGGAACGGGGCGGTGATGTGGCGCGGCGTGGCCGAGGCGCCGCCGTTCCTCGACGGCCGGACGATGGTCATGTCGGGGCACACGAGTCAGAAGTTCGTCTGCTATCCGATCGGGACCGCGGGCCAGCGCCAGATCCTGAACTTCGTCGCCGAGCTGCGCTTCGACGCGGGCGCGCTCGCGGAGCGCGAGGACTGGAGCGAGCCGGGTCGGCTCGAGGACTTTCTACCGCGCTTCGAGAGCTGGCGCTTCGACTGGCTCGACGTGCCGGCGCTGATCCGCGCGGCCGGCGCGGTGTACGTGTATCCTATGATCGACCGCGATCCGCTGCCGCGCTGGAGCTTCGGGCCGGTGACGCTGCTCGGTGACGCCGCCCACCCGATGTATCCGATCGGCTCGAACGGCGCGTCGCAGGCGATCCTCGACGCGCGCGTGCTCACCGGCTGCCTGCGCCACCACGCGGCCGATCCCGAGCGCGGCCTCGCGCGCTACGACGAGATCCGGCGCGCGGCGACCTCCGAGATCGTCCTCGCGAACCGCCGCCAGGGGCCCGAGGCGGCGCTGCAACTCGTCGAGGATCGGGCGCCCGAGGGCTTCGCGCGCGTCGGCGACGTGGTGCACGAGGACGAGCTCAGCGCGATCGCCGAGTCCTACAAGCGTCTCGCCGGATTCTCCGTCGCGGAGCTGAACGCGCGCGCATCGCTGGCTACGCCCACCGCGTGACTGATCCGGGCCTCGCCTCGCCTAGACGCGCAGGACTCCGTCGCGCACGAGAGACTCGATCCGGGCGGGGTCGTAGCCGAGTGACTCGAGGATCTCGCGGCCGTCCTCGCCCAGCGCCGGCGCTCGGCGCGCCGGGCCTTTCTCCGCGCCGTCCAGCTGGATCGGGCTGTCGACGGTCCGCAGGCCCGCGCGAACGCCGTCGCCTTCGACCGGCCGGAAGATGCCGTTCGCCGCGAGCTGCGGGCAATCCGGCAGATCCTCGATGCGCGCGATGATCCCGAACGTGACCGTGTGGCGATCGAGCTCGGTGCGCCAGAAGTCGAGGGGCTTCGTCGCGAATACCTCGTCGAGGATCGCGACCAGCGCGGGCGCGTTCGCGCGGCGCAGCGCGAGCTCGCGGAAGCGCGGATCGCTCGCGAGCTCGGGCCGGCCGATCGCCTGCGTGAGTCGCTCCCACTCGACCGCTTCCTGGACCATCGCGAGATACAGCCCGCGGCCGTCGGCGCACAGGTAGTGATTCACCAAGGCGTTCGCCGAGCCCGCATGCGTCGGCGGCGCGGACGGCTTCGCGCCGCAGAGCGCGGCCTGGATCAGGATCGAGTTCGACCACGCGCCGTTCGCCATCAGCGACGTGCGCACGCGCCGGCCCTTGCCGGTGCGCTCTCGGTCGAACAGCGCCAGCGCGATCGCGCCAAACAGCGCCATGGCGCTGGGGTGATCGCCCATGCCCGGCGTCGCCAGCGCGAACTCCGCGCCCGCGGGCCGCACCGCGTCCATGAGTCCCGAGCGCGCCCACCACGCCGTAGCGTCGTAGCCGGGCTTCTCGACCTCGAGACCGCAATCGCCGTAGCCCGTGGCGTGCGCGTAGATCAAGCGCGGGTTCTCGGCCTCGAGTGACTCCCAATCCATGCCCAGCTTCTGCAACACCGATGGGTGCAGGTTGGTGATGAACACGTCGGCGCGGCGCACCAGCGCGCGCGCCACCTCGAGCCCGTCGGGCTTGCGCACGTCGAGCGCGATCGACTTCTTG
>DATFUE010000609.1:0-2739 GCA_035261165.1 Myxococcota bacterium | reverse complement strand
GTCGCGGACTCCGCGCAGCGCGAGACCCTGTTCAACGAGATGGTCGAGCGCATGTACCAGATCGGCAAAGCCGTGAACGTCGCCTCGCACTTCGAGCTGGACGACGTGATCGACCCCGCCGACTCGCGGCGCTGGATCGCGAACGCGCTGCGCTCCGCGCCCCCTGCCCCGCCGCGCGCCGGGAAGAAGCGCCCCTGCGTCGACACCTGGTGAGTCACTTCGCTGCGCTCGGCTTCGCGGCCTCCGCGGCTGCGCCCGCCGCCAGGCTCGTGCGCACCAGCGCCAGGGTCGAGAAGTACTCCTCCGGGATGGCGACCTCATAGTCCACCTCGGCAACGCGCAGCAGAACCCTCCGATCCTCGGCCTGGTTCTCGAACTCCATGCGCATGGGCGTCTCGATGCCGTTCACCGCGCGCGTCTCGACGGTGCGCGCGACCAACCGCTTCCGCCCGAGCCGATACTGCTCGGTGCGCATCGGGATGTACGTCTGCGCATCGACCCAGGTGACGCGTTCGTCGAAGCGCGGGTTGTCGCGCAGCGCGCGCTCGGTGAGTCGGTACGCGGCGCGTCCGTCGAGTGTCTCGCGCTTCATGCCGTCGACCTCGGTCGGCTCGGACTGGGCGACGCCGAAGCCCAGGAACTCGAGGTCGATGCCGTACACGTCTTCGTTCGCGACCGCCTCAGGCAGGCGCCGCACGCGGCGCAGCTCCGGCTGGTAGAGGAAGTAGTCGTTCGGCCGGCCCTGCTGCTCGAGAAACAGGACCCCGACGTTGCGCACGCTCTCCGGCTGCGTGAAGCGCACCATGACTCGCTCCGCGCCGACGGCCTCGTCGGTGCGCCAGACCAGCAGCTCGCGCTCCTCGTGAATCCCGCCCATGTCCATCGACAGCTTCACCCGCGCGGAGAAGTGCTTTCCGCCGAGCCGCGCGTGCCAGCGATCCTTCACGACGTCGGCCGCGAGCGGCAGCACATCCTCGCTCGCGGACGCGCAGAGCGCGAGCACCGCGCCGACACAGACCCCCGCGCATCCCCGAATCCAACCCCTCATGCGACCTCCCGAGCCCCGAGTCGAGCCGTCGCGACCATCGCGAGACACACGACCACCGATCCGGCTTGGAGCAAGATCGGTACCCGGTGCCAGGGCGATGCCGGATCGCTGTCCGGGACCTCGACCGTGGTCGACACCACGATCGCGAGCGCCGAGACCAGCGCATAGACGACGCCGATCTCCCAGAAATCGCGCACGCTCGCGCTCGGCCGCGGGAAGCTCGCTGGAAGCGGGACGAACAGACCCCCGAGGACGGTCAGCCAAAGCGGCACGCTGACGGCGAACCGCTCTCCCGGAGAGAGGCCGAGTTGGCTCGCCATGACTGACCAATCGCCGAATTGGCCATGCGGATTCCACAGGGTGTTGTTGAAGAGATCGACGCACGCTCCGAGCAGCCAGAGCCGGGTCAGGAGCGCCCAGCGCTCGTCGCGCACCTGCGGCGCGATCAGGCGCAAGGTCACGATCAGCAGCGCCGCGAGGACCTGCGGGGCGATCACCATCGGAACGCCCGGAGCCGCGCTCTCGTCGACGGCGAACGTGACTCCATGGAGTAGACCGAAGCCGAGCGCCACCGGAAATGGCGCACAAAGTCGGCAACCCAATCCCGTCGCGGCCAGCATCACGCAGTGCGCCCCCTCGTGGACCGCCGTCTGAAAGAAGAACAGCGGCAGCACCCCCAGCAGCAACCAGACCGCGCTCGCGCGACTCCAGACCCACGAACGCCCCAGCCGACCGAGATAGCCCGATCTCGTCTGACTCATGCACTCAGTGTATCGGGTTGCCCGACGCTGAGCGCCGAAGTGGCGACAAGTGCCCTCCTCCGGCCATTTGGCGCCGCAGGAGGGCGGGTCGTCAATCGCTGCAGCTGAGGCAGAGCTTCGCCAGGAGCGAAGCCGAGAGCGCGACCGAGAGCAGCTTCAAGAGGAACAGGGTCATCTGGTTCACCTCCTTTTCCGAACGAGATCTCGAGGACTCACTTGTCGCAGATACAGACCGACATCACCATGGCCAACGAAAGCAGCTTGAGCAGAAACGACACCAACGGTTTCACCTCCCCTCTGCGAACGACTCGATGCGACGCGAGACGCGAAGCGCTATGCCTCCCGAGAGCACGCAAGAGAGCGCCACGAGCTGAGACAGTGTGAGTGGCCCCAGCACGGGCGGATTGGTCCGAACGAGCTCGATCAGAAAGCGGCCGCCGCCCTGCAGCAGCAGATACTCGGCGATCAACAGGCGCGAGAGGTCGAGGCGCCGGCGCAGGAACCAGGCGCACGCGAACAGCCAGCCGGACTCGTAGAGCTGCGCGGGGTGAACGAGCTCCGCCGTGGGTCGGGGCGCGTTGGGAAACGCCATTCCCCAGGGGAGCGAGGTCGTCACCCCGTAGTCACAGCCGACGAGGAAGCAGCCGATCCTGCCGATCGCCTGCGAGAGCGCCAGCGTCGGCGCGAGCGCGGTGGTCACCGCCCGGAGTGACTTGCGGTCCCAGGCGACCTTCGCGATCACCGCGACCGTTCCGAGGATCAAGCCGCCGTAGAACGTGGCGCCGGAGCGCCCGCGCAGGACCTGCACGAGGGGCACGCAGCCCTGCGCGAGCAGCGCCTCGCCCGCGGACCAGAGCTTCGCGCCCGCGACGCCCGCCAGCATCGCGACGGGGTAGATGCTCCAGATGTAGCTCCCCTCGATTCCGAAGC
>DATFUE010000608.1:0-4148 GCA_035261165.1 Myxococcota bacterium | reverse complement strand
CTCCGCTGCCGCCATCGCGCGAATCTAGCGCAGCGTGCCGATGCGCTCGCCGAGACGCAGGCGCGAGCCGGGCGGTCTCGAGTCCAGCCGCAAGGCGCCGCGCGGCGCCGCGAGCACGAGCGTCGAGCCGAACTCGAAGTGTCCCCACTCCTGGCCCTTCGCGAGTGGGATTCCTCCGGGGTAGGCGCGATCAGCGGAGCGGGCGCCGCGCTGGTTCGTCTCCAGCGCGTCGAAGCGCAGGCGGATCCTCCCGACCAGGGTCGCCCCGACCGCGACCATACACAGAAGCGCGTTGCCCCGGCGCGCGCGCATCCACGCGGCGATGCGCTCGTTCTGCGCAAACAGCCCGGCGACCCCCTCCAGGCCGATCCGGTTCACGGGCCACAAGCTGCCCGGGACGTAGCGCGCGTACTCGACGCGCACGTCGCAGGGCGCGTGGAAGCGGTGATAGTCGCGGGGCGCGAGATAGAACGTGGCGAATGCGCCGCCCTCGAACGCGGCGGCGTCGTCGCGCGAGGCCAGCAAGTCGGCGAGCGCGTAGGGCCGGCCCTTCACCTGCAGCAGCCGACCGGCTTCGATCGCGCCTGACTCGCCCCAGGCCCCGTCGCAGGGCGCGACGAGCGCGTCGTCGGCGGGGTCGATGGACCGTGCGCCGTCGCGCAGCGTGCGCGTGAAGAACTCCTGGAGCGACGCGAACGACGCGAGCGGTTCGCGCACCTCTGCGAGATCAGCGCCGACGGCGCGCGCGAACAGCTCGATCTCCGCGCGCACGAGCGCGCTCGGCAGGCGCAGGGCGGCGAACCGCCCGGCGGCGCGCGAGAGCAGGTTGCGCGGGAGAAGGCGCAGCGCCTCGAGCGCGAGCGACATGCGTGTCCTCTTCAGGGGCGCGCAGGGTATCGCCGGCCGGCGGGGCCGGCGAGCGCCTCAAGCGCAAGGCGTCGATTGCCGACTTGACCCACGGGTCCCGCTCTGGAGCAGATCATGGCGCTGCGGAAAAAGTCGAAGCGGCCGAGTCGCAAGGCGACGGGCCGCGCTCGCCCGAGTCGCAAGGTCACCCCGCGCCACAAGGCCCGGAAGGGGCCGAAGGGCCCGGCGCGCAAGCGCGTCAGACCCGAGATTCGCAGGGCCAAGGCGCGCAAGGTCGTGACCGGCGAGCTGGTGCCCGTGCTCGTTCCGCCGATGAAGATCTTCGACGAGTCCGCCGCGCCGCGCTGCCGCTCGCGGATTCCCATCGAGATCCAGGTCGGGGGCCGGCTCGAGTGCGGCGCCATCGTCGACATGTCCTCGACCGGCGCGCGCATCGTCGGCATCGCGCTGGACCTGCCGCCGGGAACGCCGCTGCAGATCCGCTACCCGTCGGGCAGCGTGCTCGCAGCCGCTGAGGTCGTGCGCGCGACCCCAGACGGTTTCGCCGTCCGTCTCTTGCCTCGCTGACTCAGCCCGCGAGGCAGGTGACGAGCCAGACTCCGACGACCAGGAGGACCAGGGCGACTTCGGCGATCGTCGCGGCCACTCGCGCGGCCGGAACCGCCGGGTGGTATGCCCGCGCGCTCTCCAGCTCGTGTAGCTCCGTATGACTCATCGCGGCTCTCCCAGGGGTACGCGGCGACCTGGTGCAACGCGGGTGCCAGCGCGGCGCACGCGCCGGATCGAGCGGGCGCGCCATCGCTGCAGCGAATTTGCTTCGCTGCGTTGATCAATCAGCGCCGGTCACGCATTCTCCGGGCCAGGATGCGCCTCAAGTACGGCACCAATCCCCACCAGACCTATGCGGCGCTCGAGCCGCTCGACGGCGCCAAGCTCCCGGTCGAGCTGCTGAATGGAACACCGTCGCTGATCAACTTGCTCGACGCGCTGAACGCCTGGCAGCTCGTGTCGGAAGCGCGCGCGGCTCTGGGGCTCGCGGCCGCCGCCAGCTTCAAGCACGTGTCGCCGGCGGGCGCGGCCGTCGCCGTGCCGCTGCCCGAGGACCTGGCGCGCGCCTACGAGGTGCGCGGAGAGACGCTGACCCCCGCGGCCACCGCCTACGTGCGGGCGCGCGGCGCCGATCCCAAGTGCTCGTTCGGCGACTTCGTCGCGCTGTCCGACGCCGTCGACGAGCCGACGGCTCGGTTCCTGAAGGGCGTCGTCTCCGACGGGATCATCGCGCCGGGCTACGACGCGGACGCGCTGCGCGTGCTCCGCGAGAAGAAGGGCGGCGGCTTCATCGTGCTGCAGGCAGACGCGGGCTTTCGGCCGCCCGCGCGCGAGGCGCGCGAGGTCTTCGGCGTGCGCCTGGTGCAAGACCGCAACGATCGGCGCATCAGCGAGGCGGATCTGGCGCACGTCGTCTGCGGCGAGCTCGACGCGGCCGCGCGCCGCGATCTGCTGCTCGGGCTGATCTCACTGAAGTACACGCAGTCGAACTCGGTCGGCTACGCGCTCGACGGCCAGATGATCGGCATCGGCGCGGGCCAGCAATCGCGCGTCGACTGCACCAAGCTCGCGGGCGCGAAGGCCGACGCCTGGCACCTCGGCCGACACCCGAAGGTGTTGGGCCTGCGCTTCAAGAAAGGCGTGAAGCGCCAGGATCGGATCAACTGGCGCGTGCGCTACATCGAGGGCGACCTGGTCGCGTCGGAGGAGCGCGAGCTGCGCGACGCGCTCGACGAGCCGTTGGCGCTCCTGACTCCCGACGAGCGGAGTGACTGGCAGGCGAGACTCGACCGCGTGGCGCTCGTCTCGGATGGCTTCATCCCGTTCCGCGACAACATCGACCACGCCGCGCGGCACGGCGTGAAGTTCGTCGCGCAGCCGGGCGGCTCGACCCGGGACGGCGAGATCGAGGCCGCGTGCCGCGAGTACGGCATCGCGCTGGTGCACACGAACCTGCGCCTGTTTCACCACTAGCGCATGAGCAGCGTGCCCACGCGCTCCGAGATACGAGTCCGCCGGTTCGAGGACGCCGACGAAGACGTCGTCGTCGGCCTCTGGCAGCGCTGCGCTCTGGTCCGGCCCTGGAACGACCCGCGCAAGGACATCGCGCGCAAGCGCAAGGTGCAGCGCGAGCTGTTTCTCGTCGCCGAGCTCGAGGGCGCGATCGTCGCGTCCGCGATGGGCGGGTACGAAGGGCATCGCGGCTGGGTCAACTATCTGGCCGTCGACGTCGCGCACCGCGGATTGGGGCTCGGCCGCGCGCTGATGTCGGAGCTGGAGACGCGGCTGCGGGCACTCGGCTGTCCGAAGGTCAATCTGCAGGTTCGCGACGACAACGCGGAGGCGCTCGCGTTCTACGGACGGCTCGGATATCTCCGGGACGCCGCGGTGAGTCTCGGCAAGAGACTCGAGAGCGACGAAGCCTGATGCCGGTGCGGCTGGAGCGGCCTAGCGCGCATCCGCACGTCGCGCTGGTCACGATCGATCGCCCGGAGCGCGCGAACGCGCTCGACCCCGCGATGCTGCGCGAGCTCGCGGGCGCGTGGCGCGAGATCGCGGCCGACACCGATCTGCGTTGTGCGGTCGTCACCGGCGCGGGCGAGCGGGTGTTCTGCTCCGGCATGGACATGCGCGCGACGATTCCCGTCTCGCAGGCGCTCGCGCGCGGCGAGCGCGTCGAGCCCGCGGACTTCGAGGGGCTGCGCTCGGTCTCGACGGCGCTGCTCGCGGGCTTCGATCTCGGCGTGCCGCTGGTCGCCGCCGTGAACGGCCACGCGCGCGCGGGCGGCTTCGACCTCCTGCTCGCCAGCGAGCTGCGCGTCGCGGTCCCCGAGGCGACGTTCGCGCTCGAGGAGGTGGCGCTCGGGCTCTACCCGACGGGCAATGCGACGGTGCTCTTGCCCAGGCAGATCGCGTGGACCGCGGCGCACGAGCTGCTGCTGACCGCGCAGCCGATCTCGGCGGCGCGGGCGCTCGAGATCGGCGTGGTCAACCGCGTGGTTCCGCGCGAGTCACTCTTGCCGACTGCGTTCGCGCTGGCGGACGCGATCGCGGCAAACGCGCCGCTCGCGGTGCGCGCGACGCGCGCCGGGGTGCGCGAGCTCGTCGCGCTGCCGCTCGACGCCGCCTACGAGCGGCAGGAGCAGCTGGGTCGGCCGCTGCGCAGAACCGACGACGCGCGCGAGGCGCAGCTCGCGTTCGCGGAGAGGCGCAAGCCCGTCTGGAAGGGGCGC
>DATFUE010000607.1:0-2646 GCA_035261165.1 Myxococcota bacterium | reverse complement strand
CGCCGCTGCCGGCGTAGAGCTCGAGCGCGCGGGCGCCGTCCGGCAGCGCTCGGCGCGCGCTCGCGGCGAGTGACTCGAACAGCTCGGGGTGACTCTGGCCGAACGCTCCGGGCGGGTGGAAGACGTCGACGCCGGCGACGGGCTCGCAGAGCGCCTCCTCGCCGGAGATGCGCTCCCAGCGCGGCCCGAGGATGGCGTTGCCCGGGGTGCTGTTGCCATTCCAGAAGAGCCCCTGCAGTCGCTCCCCGAGCTCGCGCTCGAGCGCCGCGAAGAGGGGCGCGAGCGGCTCGGGTGAGTCGCCGTTTCCGACCAGCACCACCTGCGCGCGGCCGCCCGTGCGCTCGACGGCGACCTGCAGATAGCGCAACACGCCGCGCCCTGGCCCGTCGGCGTAGGGCTCGACCCCGGTCTCGCGGATCGCGCGCCGCAGCGCGCTCGCCACCAGGTTCACCGCGGGGTGGTGGATGCCGCAGCGCGGGATGTCGGCGATGCGGTGCGTGCCGGTCTGGAAGATCCCCAGCTTCGGCGACGCGGCGCGGCCGCGCACCGCCAGCCGCGCGCGCGTGCGGAAGCCGAGCGGCGCGCCGGTGACTACACGCGGCGGTGTCAGGCCGGCTCGCGCCGCGAGCGCGCGGAGACTCGCCGCCGCGGCTTCGTCGATCCCCGCGTCGCCGTAGCGCGGACAGCCGGGGCAGGTCGGGCGGTGAGGGCAGGGGGGAATCTCGGGGCGCACGGGATCCGAGGCTATACTCCGGCCCGATCATGCGCCGCTCGCCCCCGCCCTCGGCCGACTCGTTTCTGCCCACGACGGCGGACGAGATTCGCGCGCGCGGCTGGGACGCGGTCGACGTGGTGCTCGTGTCCGGCGACGCCTACATCGATCACCCGTCCTTTGCAGCCGCGATCCTCGGCCGCTGGCTCGAGAAGAACGGCTTCCGTGTCGCGATCCTCGCGCAGCCCGACTGGCGCAGCGTCGAGCCGTGGCGCGCGCTCGGCCGGCCGCGCCTGTTCTGGGGCGTCTCGGCCGGCAACATGGACTCGCTCATCAATCACTACACGGCGAACAAGAAGCGCCGCAACGCGGACGCCTACTCACCCGGAGGGCGCATCGGCCTGCGCCCCGACCGCGCCACGGCGGTCTACGCACAACGGTGTCGCGAAGCGTTCCCCGGCGTGCCGGTGATCGCGGGTGGGGTCGAGGCGTCGCTGCGCCGCATCGCGCACTACGACTATTGGTCCGACAAAGTCTGGCCGAGCATCCTGGTCACCTCCAAGGCACACCTCCTGGTGTACGGCATGGGGGAGGCGCCGATCGTGGAGATCGCCCGCCGCCTCGCGGCCGGCCGCGGCGTAGAGAGTCTCCGCGACCTCCGCGGCGTCGCCTATCTGCTGGGGAAGAGCGCAGAGGTCGCGCCGCACCGCTGGGACGACGCGAATTGCCCGAACGAGGACGTGACCCTCCCGAGCTTCGAGACGGTCGTCGCGGACAAAGTCGCCTTCGCGCACATGACCCGCGACATGCACCGCGAGACCAACCCGCTGAACGCGCGGCGCCTCTTGCAGGCGCACGGCGACCGCACGCTCGTGGTGAACCCGCCGGGGCTGCCGCTCTCGGAAGCGCAGATGGACGCGCTCTACGACCTGCCGTACACGCGCCGCGCGCATCCCGGTTACCAGGGCGAGATTCCCGCGTGGCAGACGATCCGTGACTCCGTGCAGATCATGCGCGGCTGCTTCGGCGGCTGCACGTTCTGCTCGATCACCATGCATCAGGGGCGCACGATCCAGAGCCGGAGCCCGGAGTCGATCCTGGGCGAGGTGCGCGCGCTCGCGGCGACCCCCGGCTTCTCGGGTCACGTCTCCGACCTCGGTGGGCCGACCGCCAACATGTACCGCATGCGCTGCACGAAGCCGGAGGTGGAGGCCGTGTGCCGCCGGCTCTCCTGCATCCACCCTACGGTGTGCAAGCTGCTCGGCACCGATCACCAGCCGACGCTCGACCTCATGCGCGCGGCCCGCGCGGTGCCCGGGGTGAAGCAGGTGCACGTCGCGTCGGGGATCCGCATGGACCTGGCACGCGAGTCACCAGAGTATCTCGAGGAGCTCGCGGCGCACCACGTCGGCGGCCATCTGAAGGTCGCCCCCGAGCACGTTTCTGACCGCGTGCTCACGCTGATGAAGAAGCCCGCGCAGCACACCTTCGAGGAGTTCGCCGAGCGCTTCGAAGCCGCCTCCAAGCGCGCCGGCAAGGAGCAGTATCTCGTGCCGTACTTCATCGCGAGTCACCCCGGGTCGACCGTGGAGGACATGATCGAGCTCGCGGTGTTCCTGAAGCAGCGCGGCTACCGCCCGCGCCAGGTGCAGGACTTCATCCCCGCGCCGATGGACGTGGCCACCTGCATGTACTGGACGGGACTGAACCCGCACTCGATGAAACGGGTCGACACCGCGAAGAAGCTCCGCGATCGCAAAGTGCAGCGCGCGCTCCTGCAGTTCTTCGCGCCGGAGAATTACTTCAGCGTGCGCGAGGCGCTCGTGCAAGCCGGGCGCGCGGAGCTGATCGGCGACGGGCCCGAGTGTCTCATCCCCGCGCGGCCGCCGAGCGAAGCGCTCGAGGCGCGCCGCACGGAAGCGAACGCGGCGGCC
>DATFUE010000606.1:0-2080 GCA_035261165.1 Myxococcota bacterium | reverse complement strand
CCCGCCCGGGTGGTTCGCACCCCCGACGCAGCCGGGCGCGAAGCCGCGGCGCGGTTGGAGTAGATTCGCGCGCCATGCCGTTTCACCTGCGACCGCCGCGCTACCTGGTCCCGATGATCGTCGCATGCGCGCTGTTCATGGAGAACATGGACGCGACGGTGATCGCCACCGCGCTGCCGACGATCGCGCGCGACTTCGGCGAGAGCGCGCTCGCGCTGAACCTGGCGATCACCTGCTACCTGTTGTCGCTGGGGATCTTCCTGCCGCTCTCCGGCTGGCTCGCGGACCGGCTCGGCGCGCGCATGGTGTTCGCGTCGGCGATCGTGGTGTTCACGCTCGGCTCGATCGGCTGCTCGAGCGTCGAGTCACTCGGCCAGCTCGTGATCGCCCGCATCGTGCAGGGGATGGGGGGCGCGATGATGGTGCCGGTTGGCCGGCTCGTGGTGCTGCGCACGATCCCGAAGGCGGAGCTCGTCTCGGCGATGGCGTATCTCACCGTGCCGGCGCTGATCGGGCCGGTGGTCGGCCCGCCGCTCGGCGGCTTCATCGTGACTTACTTCTCGTGGCGCTGGATCTTCTGGATCAACATCCCGATCGGCGTCCTCGGCTTCGCGCTGGCGCTGCGCTTCATTCCGAACGTGCGCGAGCCGCGCAGGGAGCCGCTGGACGCGCTCGGCTTCGTGATCGTGAGTCTCGGTCTCGCCGGGACGATGTTCGGCTTCGAGAACGTGGGGCGAGGGATCCTGCCGAACGACGCGGTGGCCGCGCTGATCTGCTGCGGGATCGGGTTTCTCGCGCTCTACGCCTGGCACGCGCGCCGCGTGGCTGCGCCGATCCTCGATGTGGGGCTGATTCGCGTGCGCACGTTCCGCGCGTCGGTGCTCGGCGGGTTCGTCTTCCGCATCGGCATCGGCGCGCTGCCGTTCCTCACGCCGCTGATGCTGCAGCTCGGCTTCGGACTCTCGCCGTTCGCCTCCGGCATGATCACGTTCGCGGGCGCGGCCGGCGCGATCACGATGAAGATGACCGCGGCTCCGATCCTGCGCGCCCTCGGCTTCCGCAGGGTGCTGCTGATCAACACCGTCGTGTGTTCGATCTCGATCGCGGCGTACGGCTTCTTCCGCCCCTCGACGCCGCACGCGCTGATCATCGCCGTTCTGCTGGTGGGCGGATTCTTCCGCTCGCTGCAGTTCACCAGCTTGAACACGCTGGCGTACGCCGAGATCGATCCACTGCGCATGAGCCGCGCCACGACGCTCTCCGCCGTCGCGCAGCAGCTCTCACTCTCCTTCGGCGTCGGCCTCGGCGCGCTCCTGCTGCACGCCACCCTGCTCTACCACGGCCGCGCCGAGCTCGGCGCGACCGACTTCTCGCCCGCGTACTTCGCGATTGCCGCCATCAGCTTGCTCTCGCTGGCCTTCTTCGTGCCGCTGCCGCGCGACGCGGGCGCGGAGATCAGCGGGCGGCGCGAGACGCCGGCCGAGGTCGTCGCGCAAGAAGCCGCCACTCACCCCGCCGAGTAGCCAGTGCGATCGTGGCCGCAGCGGCTCCCAGGAGTGAGAGCAGGGAGGGCTCGGGGACAGCGAGAGTGAAGTTGAAGGTTCCTCCCGAGCGACTGTGCGGGGACGCATTGATGTAGATCATCAGGTAGTTGGTGAAGCCCGGCTGCAGGATGCCGGACGTCGCGAAGCTCCGGTCGGGATTGAATGGCCCAGGTCGAAATGACCCGGTCGACGTGTAGAGCTCCACGTGCGCGAGGGTTCCTCCCTGGTAGGCGTAGACATAGGTCGCGATCGATCCCGAGAACGTGTACGCCGTCGGAGCATCGACCGAAAAACCCACATAGAAGAGGCTTTGTCCGTACGCCCAGTCATCCGTGAGCGACGTCGTATCCACGCCGCCGCTTCCGGAGATCTGGTCTGGCGAGAGGAGGGTGTTCTGGAACGCCGTCGCGGTTCCCGATGAGCTCGTCACGCTGGCGTCGAACAGCGAAGAGCCGGGGGGCACCGGCGTTCCGCCCGGGCCCGCGCTGATGGATCGGTTGTCGAACTCCACGGAGATCGCCGCCGCTTGCGCGTGG
>DATFUE010000605.1:0-2282 GCA_035261165.1 Myxococcota bacterium | reverse complement strand
CCAGCAGCTCACCGCCGTTCGCGCGCACGATCTCGTCGAAGCGGTCGCGGCCGACCGCGGCGGTCGGGCCGAGCGCGTAGGCGTAGATGCGCGCGTGCGCGCGCGCGGCGTTGCGCGCGGCGTGCACGGAGATGCGCTGCGCGGCGCCCGGCGGCACGGGCGGCGACGTTGGGACGCCGTCCGACAAGAGCAGGATCTCGCGCTGGCGAGTCAGGCCGGGCTCGGCGGGCGCGGACTCGAACGCGCCGATCGCCGTCTCGAGCGCGCCGTAGATATTGGTGCCGTTCTCGTTGGGCGAGGGCGGCAGCGCATCGAGCGCCGCGAGCAGCTGCGCGCGCGAGCTGCCGAGCGGTGCCTCGACCTTGGCGTTGCCGCCGAAGGTGACGATCGCCATGCGCGTGGTCTCGGGATCGAGGCGCTCGACGAGGCGCCGCGCGGCCAAGGTCTCGGCGGCCACGATCGTGTCGCCGAAGTCCGTGGTCCAGAGGACGATCTCGTCGGGGGGCTCGCCCGGGAATTGGCGCCCGACGATTCCGTCGCCGTCCACGTCCACACCGCTGGCGCGGAACGTGCTGCCGGAGCGGTCGAGCACGATCACCACGTCGTGCTTCCCGCGCAGGCCGGTGCCCGCCCAGCCGCGCACCTCCACCAGGTTGATCGGCTCGTGCACCGCGTCCCCGGAACGCGGCACGTCGACCTCGAGGAAGACGCGCTCCGCGCGCGCCGGGAGGGCGAGCGCTGCCCCCAGCAGTCCGAGTAAGATCCCGAGAGCGAGGCGCGGCACGCCCCGGAGGATCCCCGTGAAGTTCACCTGGTTCAACCTCATGCCCTGGCCACATCTTCCCGAGGACTTCCGACAGACGCACCGTTCGGTTTGGGTCGACATCGACAGCGCGCTCTACGACCCGGTCGAGGGCAACCGGGTCTACCACGAATACATGGATCAGCTGGAGTATGCCGACAGCCTGGGCTTCGACGGCATCGGCGTGAACGAGCATCACCAGAATGCCTACGGGCTGATGCCGTCGCCCAACATCATCGCCGCGGGGCTCGCGCGCCGGACGTCGCGCGCCGCGATCGCGGTGATCGGCAACTCGATCGCGCTCTACAACCCGCCGATCCGCGTCGCGGAAGAGTTCGCGATGCTCGACGTGATCTCCGGCGGCCGGCTGGTCGCGGGCTTCCCGGTCGGCACGCCGATGGACACGAACTTCTGCTACGGCCAGATCCCGGCGCTGACCCGCGACAAGTACTACGAGGCGCACGAGCTGATCATGCGCGCGTGGGCGGAGCGCGAGCCGTTCGCGTTCGACGGGAAGTACAACCAGCTGCGCTACGTGAACTGCTGGCCGCGCCCGATCCAGAAGCCGCACCCGCCGATCTACATCCCCGGCGGCGGCTCGATCGAGACCTGGGACTTCTGCATCGAGCACGACTACAACTACTCGTATCTCTCTTACTCGGGCTACAAGGCCGGGAAGGCGCTGCTCGACGGCTACTGGGAGCGCGTCGCGGCGCTGGGCAAGGACGAGTCACCGTACCGCGCCGCGTTCGCGCAGGTCATCTGCGTGGCGGACACCGACGCGGACGCCGAGAAGCTCTACGCCGAGCACGTGCTCTACTTCTACAACCGCTGTCTGCACGTGTATCTCGGCTTCGCCGATCCGCCGGGCTATCGCACGATCAAGACGATCCAGTCGGGCAAGCTGAATCAGTTCCGCGCCGAGAACCAGCAGATGTTCACGTCGCTCAGCTGGAAGGACCTGGTCAACGGCGGCTACGTGATCGCCGGCTCGCCCGACACGGTGCGCGAGCGCATGGAGCACATGATCAAGGATCTGCGCCTCGGGTCACTCTTCCTGTTGTTCCAGATCGGCAACATGCCCGACGACAAAGTTCGCCACTCCACCAAGCTCTTCGCCGAGCGTGTGATGCCGCAGCTTCGCGACCTCTGGCCCGAGTGGAAGCACGACGACCGCTTCTGGGTGAAGCCGCTCGAGACGCGCCGGTTCGGGATCGGGAACAGGATCTTGCCCGCCGTTCCCAGGCGCCGCGAGTTCTGCACGAGGAACTGTTGCAGCGCCTCCGGATTTCCGAAATCGATTCCGCCCGTCAGGAACTTCTCCCCGTGCTTCGGATCGGCGAACAGCACGCCGGCGAGCTCGAAGGGCAGCATCGAGAAGATGTCGGGGATCGGGAGTGAGTCGATCCAAACCCCGGCGGGCGCGATCAGCACGAGCTTCGCCAGCGCGCGGTTGGCGATGCACGCCATCTCGGCGGCG
>DATFUE010000604.1:0-5480 GCA_035261165.1 Myxococcota bacterium | reverse complement strand
TCTCGCGACGTGGATGCGGCCGCCAAAGGGTCGATCGGCCGGCGGCTCGAGAATCTGCGCCGCCCGCCGATTGCGCGCGTTCGCACTGCGCGTCGACGTCCGCGACGAACACGTACACGCTCGGGCTCGTTGTGCTCGGGTGCGCAGCCACTAGGGACATGAGGGATAGAACTGAGCAAGGGCCGGAAGGAGCGCCCGCCAAACGAACGGGAGGATCGGGCTCAGCGCCACGCAGGTGGCGAGTCCGGATACTCGGCCCGCACCTCTGGAGCGGAGAGCTCGGTCGATCGACGCGTTCGCAAATCCCGAGACGGCGATCACTGCGATGGTTACGACGAGGCCGTCGAAGGCAAGACTGAAGCCACAGCCCGGCCCGGACTCCCCACCCTGGCATACGTCCGCGATGTGCCGGACGAAGAGCGACGCACAAATCACCCCCTGCGCTGTGACGATCGCTGTGTGACCGAGCGCGATCAGCGCACTCGCGACTAGATCAACCGCCCTCAAGGCGTCCTTGGCACTCGCGTATGCTCCCGACATACCAAAGGAGGTACTTGATGCGCATCCACTTTCTCGCTGGCTTCCTGGCTCTCGCCACGCCAGCCTTGGCGGACACGATTTTCAGCAGTGGGTCGATGATCTACAGCGGATCCGGCGCCACGAGTACGCGCTGTTCGATCTACAACGCCGGCACGAAATCAGTGACGATCACGTCTGTCGGCATCATTCCCTACGACACCAGCCTCGGAACGACGCCGGTGGATTTCCAGAATTGCCTGGGCACTCCTCTTGCGCCCGACGCGACTTGCGCGTTCACCGGCACGCTCGGCGTCTATGGCGGCGGAGTCGCGAAGGTCAAGGGCAGCACCAAGAGCCTGCGCGGAAACTGCACCCTGTACACCTCTCCAGGTTTCGTGGCCCTACTCACCGAACCGATGCGCTGAGGCGAGTGACTCAGCGTGGCGCACGCCGACAAACGGTGTGTTGCGGCGAGATTCGCTCGGTCACGGCTCATCCGCTTCGTAGAACTCGCCTTCGAGGTCCGTCAGCCTCTCCTGGATGAAGGCGTGGGCGTCGCGGATCGCTTGGTTGTAGACCGGCGGGCCCAGCTCCCGCACGAGGAAGTCGAGGAGCCGCTCTGCCTTGAAGGGGCTCAGCGGCTCGTCGAATTCATCGTCGAAGTACTTCTGCAGGGCACGCAGCATCCGCTCGCGCCGCTCGGCCGTGAGCTGAATGCGCATCTTTCGCCCGCGACGATTCGCCACGCGACTCACTCTCCCTTCCGACTCACAGCCGCTCGGCCAGCGCGCCGAGCAGCCCGACCGCATCGACCCCGGGGCCGAGCACGCCGGCGAGCGGGTCGCCGCTCTTCTGCAACCGCGCCGGGGCGGTCTCGATGTTGAACTTCGTCGGGTCGAGGCGCGCGTTCACTTGCTTCCACTCGAGCGGCATCGAGACCGGGGCGTGCGGGCGCGGGCGCACCGAGAACGGCCCGGCGATCAGCTTGCCGCGGCCGTTCTGCAGATAGTCGACGTAGACGCGCTCGCCTCGCGCGGCGACGGGGCGTGTGATGGTCGCGATCTCGGGCAAGTCGGCGCAGACGACGCGGGCCAGGACTTCGGCGAGGCGGCGCGCGTCGTCGTGGTCGAGAGAGGACTGGCCGAGCGGCACGAGGACGTGCAGGCCGTCCTGGCCGGAGGTCTTCACGAAGTGCGCGGCGCCGAGCTCGTCCAGGAGTGAGTGGATGTGGCGCGCGATCGCGACGACGTGCGCGAACGGCGCCTGCTTCGGGTCGAGGTCGAGGATCAGCCAGTCGGGTCGGTCGATGGAGTCGCGCCGCGAGCTCCACACGTGCAGCGGGATCGCCCCCGAGTTGATCACGTGCAGGAGGGTGCGCAGCTCGTTGCAGATGAAGTAGTCCGCGCCGTCTACCTCGAAGCGCGTGACCCAATCCGGCGTGAAGTCGGGCGCGTTCTTCTGGTAGAACGACTTCCCCTCGATCCCGTCCGGATAGCGCGTGAGCACCAGCGGCCGGTCGCGCAGGTAGGGCCCGAGCCAGGGCCAGACCGCCTCGTAGTAGTGGAGCAGATCTCCCTTGGTGTAGCCCTCGACCGGCCAGAACACCTTGTCGAGGCGAGTGAGTCGCGGCTGGCCCTCGTCCTTGGGACCGGCGGGGGCCGGCCCGGCAGTCACTTCGGAAGCCGGTTCGCTGCGCGCCTCGGCGGGGGCTTCGCAGTCCGCGAGCACCGCATCCTTGCGCAGGCGGAGAAACACCGGGTGGCGCAGCATGCCGGCGCTGGTCACCTCGGAGTAGCGCACCTCGGCGACGAGCTCGGGCTTCACGAAGGTGAGTCCCTTCAGATCCGGCACCCCCTCGAACTCCGGCCGAGTGACTTGCAGGTCGGCGAGCGACTCGCGCAGCGCCTTGATCGAGGCGTCGTCGAGCCCGGAGCCGGCGGCGCCGGCGAACACGAGCTTCCCGTCCTTCCGCCAGGCGAGCAGCACCGAGCCGAGCGCCTCGCGCGAGCCCTTTCCGCGTGTGAAGCCGACGATCGCGAGCAGCGCCTTCCGGGGCAGCTTGATCTTCAGCCAGTTCTTCGAGCGCTTGCCGCTCTCGTAGCGTGAATCGGCCTGCTTGGCGACGATGCCCTCGAGCTGACTCGCGCGCGCGGCCTCGAGCAGCGCCTCGCCCTCTCGCTCGAGGTGGTCCGAGAAGCGCACGAAGCCGGCGCGCGGCGCGAAGCCGGCCAGGATCTCCTTGCGCACGATGAGCGGCAGCGCGCGCAGGTCGTGGCCCTCCGCCGAGAGCGCATCGAACGCGTAGTAGACGACGGGCGTGTCGATCTCGGCGCGCGGCGCGGGCTGGCCGCGGAAGCGCGTCTGCAGGCGTTCGAACGACGCCCGGCCGTTCTCGTCGAGCGCAACCACCTCGCCGTCGATCGCGCACTCCGACACCGGAAGGTGTCGCACCGCGCGCGTGATCTCCGGGTAGGTCGCGGTCACGTCGCGGCCGCTGCGCGCGACCAGCCGCACGGAGCCGTCGCGCGCCTTCACCGCAAGCACGCGCGCGCCGTCGTACTTCAGCTCGAAGAGCCAGCCGTCGCGCGTGAATGCGTGGTCCTCGGTCTCGGCCAACATCGGGTCGAGCGCCGCCGCGGGGAGGGCGCGCAGCGGCGCGCCGGCGCGGCGCACGAGCTCGGCAACCTCCGCGCCGCGAGTCACTCCCGCGCGCAGCTCCTCGATCGTGAGTCCCGAGAGCACCGAGGCCGGCTCCCCTTCCACGATCTCGCGCTCCGGCAGTTTCCCCTTCCACTTCGACAGCCAGAGCCAGCTCTTCCCGCCCTCACCCTTCATGCGCACCAGCGCGAAGCGGCCGCGCAGCTTGTGACCGCGCAGGAGCAGATCGAGCTTGCCGGCCGCGAGCCCCTCGGCCGGCGAGCGGCCCTCGACCGTGGAGTAACTCCCACGGTCCCAGACGATCATCGCGCCCGCGCCGTAGTTCCCCGCGGGAATGATTCCCTCGAAATCCGCGTACTCGAGCGGATGGTCCTCGGTCTGCGCCGCGAAGCGCTTCTCGCGCGAGTCCAGGGTCGGCCCCTTCGGGATCGCGAAGCTCACCAGCACGCCATCGATCTCGATCCGGAAGTCCCAGTGCATGGAACGGGCCGCGTGTTGCTGAATCACGAAGGCGCGAGCCGCGCCGGGCGGCAGGGCGCGCGCCTCGGCCTCCGCGCCGAACGGTTCCGGAGTCGCGTTCGGGTCGCGCTTCTCCCGGTACCGTTTGAGGTCTGGCATACCCTACCGATATTATCCTAGGGTCTGCTCCCCTCCGGCCTCTGCTGTAAAAGGAGCCGTATGGCGGCGCGCGCGATCTCCTCCGGGACCATTTCCTTCGGGCTCGTCTCGATCCCGATCAAGGTCTACACCGCAACGAGTGGCAAGGACGTGCACTTCAGCATGCTCCACGCGAAGGACAAGTCGCGGCTGAAGCAGCAGTACGTGTGCGCGACCTGCGGCGAGATCGTCCCGCGTACCGACACCGTGAAGGGTTACGAGTACTCGCGCGACCAGTATGTGGTGGTCACCGACGAGGAGCTCGCGGCGCTGCAGCGCAAGACCGATCAGTCGATCGAGATCGAGGAGTTCGTACCGATCGCGAAGGTCGACCCGATCTACTTCGAGAAGTCGAGCCTGCTCGGCCCCGACAAGGGCGGGCAGAAGGCGTATCAGCTGCTGCACAAGGCGATGGTCGAGACCCAGCGCGTCGCGGTGGGTCGCTACTCGACCCGGGGCCGACAGCAGCTGGTGTTGCTCCGCCCGATGGGCGAAGGGCTCGCGATGCACGGCCTGTACTACGCGGACGAGGTGCGAAACTTCGCGGACATCGAGATCGACAAGGGCATCCATCTGAAGGACGCCGAGCTCGAGCTCGCCAAGCAGCTGATCGATTCCCTCGCGCACGAGACCTTCGCGCCGGAGAAGTACGAGGACGACTACCGCACGGCGATCCTGCAGGCCGTCGACCGCAAGGTCGCGGGCGAGGAGATCGTCGCGGCGCCGCCCGAGGAGGCGCGCGAGCAGATCATCGACCTGGTCGCGGCGCTGAAGAAGAGCCTCGCCGAGAAGGCGAGCGCCAAGCCCGCGGCCGCCACGACCGCGCGCAAGAGCGCCAAGGCCAAGGGTAAGAAGGCCGCGTCGAGCTAATATTCGCGTCCGTGGGGCGACAGCTCTCTACGTCGGACGCCGCGCGCATCCTCGGTCTATCCGAGGCGCGCATCCGCGAGTTCGTGCGCTCGGGCCTGTGTCGGCCCGCGCGCGACGGGCGGCGCTACGCCTTCACGTTTCAGGAGCTCGTGGTGCTGCGCACCGCGGCAGGGCTGCTCGCGAAGGACGTCCCGCTGGCGCGCGTGCGCCGCGCGCTCGCGAGCCTGGTCAGCGAGATTCCGCCCGAGCGTCCGCTCTCGGGCCTGCGCATCTTCGCCGACGGAAAGCGGGTCGCGGTGCGCGACGGCGGCACGGCCTGGGAGCCGGAGACCGGACAGACCCTGCTCGACTTCGGCGTGGACGAGCTCGCGGAGCGAGTCACCGAGCTGCGCGCGGACGCCGAGCACGCGCAGACCGACGGCGACATACACGCGCAGGCGCTCGTCGAGTTCGAGCGCGGCCTAGACCTCGAGGACGACGACCCCGGCGGGGCCTGTGGCGCGTACGGGAAGGCGCTCGAGCTCGATCCCGATCTGGTCGACGCCTGGGTGAACCTGGGCCGCATCGCGCATCAGGCCGGCAGCGCCGGCGAGGCCGTGCGCCTGTACCACCACGCGCTGGAGCGCAGCCCCGACGACCCCGTGATCCACTTCAATCTCGCCCTGGCCCTCGAAGACGCGCGCGGCGCGGCGCCCGCCGCGAGTCACTACGAGAAGGCGCTCGAGCTCGACCCGAGCTTCGCCGACGCGCACTTCAACCTGGCGGCGCTGTGCGAG
>DATFUE010000603.1:0-4243 GCA_035261165.1 Myxococcota bacterium | reverse complement strand
GTCGCGGTCTTGCGGCGCGACAAGCTGTTGGCCTTGTGGCTGCACCCGACCTGACTCTTCAGGTCAACCACCTCAGTTGCTGGGGTATACGCCCTCGTTCATGATCCCGGCCGATGTCGCACGGGGAAGAGCTTCCGCTCGCGGGGGTGCGCGTGCTCGAGATCGGCGGCGGCGTGGCCGCCGCGTTCGCGACGCGTTGGATGGCGGGGTTCGGCGCGGACGTCGTGCGCAGCGATGCGGGGCGCGAGACGCTCGGCCGAGATGAGCAGGCGTTCCTGCTCGCGGGCAAGCGGCGCGTAGGAGCGGGGGACGCGCGGCTGCGCGAGCTCGCGCTGGCGGCGGACATCGTCGTCGAGGACGGGGCGCCGGGCGCGCTCGCCGCGCGCGGCCTGGACCCGCGCGAGCTGCAGCGCGCGAAGCCGGCGCTGGTCGTCGTCTCGCTGACTCCGTTCGGGCAGACGGGGCCTGCGGCGCACTGGCGCGCGTCGAACCTGGTCGCGCACGCGGCGGGCGGGGTCCTGTCACTGACCGGTGTCGCCTCTCGGCCGCCGCTCCAGAACGGCGGGAACCAGGCGTGGATGATGCTGGGGCTGAACGGCTGCTCGGCGGCGCTCGCGGCGTACTTCGGCGCGCTGGTGCACGGCGAGGGTGACTGGCTCGATCTCTCGGCGCAGGACTGCGCGGCGGGCATGCTCGAGCTCTACGGGCCGCGCGCGGCCTTCGAGAACACCGAGGCGCCGCGGCTCGGGAACCGCGTGCACGCGATCTGGGGGATCTTCCCGTGCGCGGACGGGTTCGCGGGCGTGTGCGCGCTGCAGCGCCAGGCGCCGGCGTTCTTCGCGATGACCGGCGAGCCGGCGCTCGCGGACCCGCGCTTCCTCGATCCCGGGCAGCGACTCACCGCCGACGCGGAGCTCGGCGCTCTCGTCGAGGACTGGTTCCGCGACAAGAAGAAGCACGAGCTGCTCGAGATGGGCGAGAAGCACAAGGTGCCGATCGGCGCGGTGCAGACGCCGCTCGACCTGCTCGCGAGCCCGGGCCTGGCGGAGCGCGAGTTCTTCGATCCGGTCGTGACTCCTGCCGGCGTTGCGCGCGTACCGGGCCGCCCGTATCTCGGCGTGGGCTGGCGGGCCGGCGAGCTGCACGCGCCCGCCGCCGACACGGACGCGGTCGCACGCGACTGGCTGGGGGCGAAGTCGTGAAGCGGCTCCCGCTCGAGGGCGTGCGGATCGCGGATCTCTCGATGATGTGGGCGGGCCCGTTCGCGACGCGCCTGCTCGCCGAGATGGGCGCGGAGATCGTCAAGATCGAGTCACCGCGCGCCTGGGACAACGTGCGCACGCTCCTGCCGCAGCCGGGCGCGACCGAGCCCTGGAACACGTCCTACTACTTCAACGACTACAACCGCGACAAGAAGTCACTCACGCTCGACCTCTCGCAGCCGCGCGGCCGCGAGCTGTTCCTCGAGCTCGTGGCGCAGTGTGACTGCGTGATCGAGAACTACCGCGCCGACGTGCTCGACAAGCTGGGCATCGGCTGGGAGATCCTGCGAAAGGCGCGCCCCGACGTCATCCTGATCAGCATGGCGGGCTTCGGAAAGACCGGCCCCGAGCAGCGCCTGGTCGGCTTCGGGCCGATCATCGAGCAGATGGCGGGGATGGCCTCGACGACCGGCTACGGCGACGACGGCGTGCCCTACAAGACGGGGATCTCGTACGGCGATCCGATCGGCGGCATCGCGGCCGCGGGCGCCGTGGTGCTGGCGATGATCGCGCGCAGGCGAACCGGGCGCGGCGCGTGGATCGACCTCGCGCAGCGCGAGACGATGGCGCAGATGCTCGGGCCGGCGTTCGCCGCGGCCTCGCTGCGCGGCGAGTCACCCGTACACCGCGGCAATCGCGATCCGCACTTCGCGCCGCAAGGCGTGTACCGCTGCGCGGGGCGCGACCAGTGGGTCGCGATCTCGGCGCGCGACGACCGCGAGTGGTGGGCGCTGTGCGCCGCGATCGGCGCGCCCGAGCTCGAGTCACTCGAGCTCGCGGAGCGCCGCCAACGCCACGACGAGCTCGATCGGCGCATCGAGCGCTGGACGGCGCTCTTCCTGCCGCGCGAGGCCGCCGAGTCACTGCAGCGCGCCGGTGTCTCCGCGGCGCCGGTGCTCGACTGCAATGCGATTCATCAGGACCCGCACCTCGCGGCGCGCGGCTCCTGGGTCGAGCTCCCGCACCCGAAGATGAAGGCCTGGAAGCAGCCGGCGTCCGCCTGGCGTCTGGTGGAAGCGAAGCCGCTGTTGCGCCGCCACGCGCCGCTCTTCGGCGAGCACAACCGCGAGATCCTCTGCGGCCTCCTCGGTCACCCCGAGCGCGAGCTCGCGGAGCTCGAGGGCGCCGGCATCATCGGCGACGCGCCGATCGGCGCGCGCGAGGGCTGACTAGCTCGGGCCGCGCCGCGCGCGAATCGCCTCCGCGAGCCGCTTGCCCGGCTCGGCGTCCGCGGCCGCGAAGCTGGCGACCGAGCGCTCGACGATCCCGGCGCGAGTCACTTGCGCGAGACTCCCGGCCAGGTTCGCGATCAAGCGCTCTCGCTCGTCCGGCGGGCGGCGCCGGAGTGACTCTCCTGCCCGAGCTCGCGCTCGCGGCCGAGATCGGCCGTTCCGGCCTGCGCGTGCGCCCGTTCACCCGCCCCGCCCCGCAGCGCACGCTCGCGCTCGTCTGGCGCAGGAGCTCGCCGCTCGCCGCGCCGCTGCGCGAGATCGCCGCGACCCTGCGCCGCGCCTGCCCCCGGCGCAGCGCACGCGCGCGCGGCCAGACGCCGGCACCTTCGGCCGCGGCGCGCTGATAGAATCGCCTCCCGAGAAGGGAGGCACGAGATGCGAGTCGACGCAGGTTTGATGGGTGGATTGGCCGAGGTTCCGGAGCGCATCCGCGAGCTCGAGGCCGCGGGCTACGACGGCGCGATCACGGCCGAGACCGCGCACGATCCGTTCTTCCCGCTGTTGCTCGCGGCGGAGCACAGCCAGCGCATCGAGCTCGTGACTGCCATCGCGGTCGCGTTCGCGCGCAGCCCGATGACTCTCGCGAACGTCGCGCACGACTTGAACGCGTTCTCGAAGGGGCGCTTCATCCTCGGGCTCGGCTCGCAGATCCAGCCGCACATCACCAAGCGCTTCAGCATGCCCTGGTCGCACCCCGCCGCGCGCATGCGCGAGCTGATCCTGGCCATGCGCGCGATCTGGGCGAACTGGTACGAGGGCAAGAAGCTCGAGTTCCGCGGCGAGTTCTACACGCACACCTTGATGACGCCGATGTTCACGCCGACCGACACCTCCTGGGGCGCACCCAAGGTGTTTCTCGCGGCCGTCGGGCCGCTCATGACCGAGGTCGCGGGCGAGGTCGCCGACGGCGTGATCTGCCACGCGTTCACTACCGAGAAGTACATGCGCGAGGTGACTCTCCCCGCGATCGAGCGCGGGCTCGCGAAGGCCGGCCGCAAACGCAAGGACTTCCAGATCTCGTTCCCCGGCTTCGTCGTGACCGGTGCGACCGAGAAGGCCTGGAGTGACTCGCGCCGCGGCGTCTGCAAGCAGATCGCCTTCTACGGCTCGACCCCCGCGTACCGCCCGGTGCTCGAGATGCACGGCTGGGGCGGGCTGCAGACCGAGCTGAACGCGCTGTCGAAGCAGGGTCAGTGGGACAGGATGGGGGAGCTCGTCGACGACCAGATCCTCGAGCAGTTCGCGATCGTCGGCTCACCCGACGAGGTGATCCCGCGCTTCAAGGCGCGCTTCGGCGACGTCGTCGACCGCACCACCCTCGGCTTCGCGGCCGGCTCGAAGTCGAGCGCGAAGCAGCTGATCCAGGAGCTCCACGGCTAGCACGAATCACTCGGCTGACGAGAGTCGATTCTTCTTCCTTCGCGACGCCGAGTCGTGTACGATTTTCGCCCGTCGGAGCTCTTGGAGACTGCGTTGATCCATCTCTGGGCCAGAGCGATTACATCTGCCGCGCTGCTTCTCGCGGCGGCCTCGGCCGATGGAGCAACGATTCACTACTCGATCGGTGGAAGCGTAGCTTCGGTCGTCCCGGGGACTCCGACGAATTCACTTGCGCCCGTGACGATCGGTACTCCGATGACTCTCGATTGGTATGTCGATGCGGATGCGCCCGTCCCCCCGCCGGGAGCATTCGGCGCAACGTATACGCAGATCACGCAGGTCGTCTTCACGCTCGGCGGATACCCATTC
>DATFUE010000602.1:0-2653 GCA_035261165.1 Myxococcota bacterium | reverse complement strand
GCAGCTTCGCCGCGTTCGCGGCGCGCTGGCGCGCCCGCTACGCGGAGGAAGGCTTCGCTGACTCGAGCTCGAGAAGGGCGGTCACCAGCCCCGCGTAGGCGGAGAGCCGAGCGCCCAGCTCGATCGGGACGATCTGCGTGTCGCGCAGCCGCGGCCAGATGCGCGCCGCCACGCGCTCGCGGAGCGGCGCGAGAAACAGATCGGCGTTGCGCGCCACGATCGTGCCCAGGGCGATGCGATCGACGTCGAGCGCGAGGATCAGGATCGCGAGCGCGTGCGCGAGCACGTCGAGATACTCGTCGGCGAGCCGCTGCGCGTAGGGCTCGCCCGCGCGCAGCGCCTCGACCCAGTGCTCCGCGCTGATCCGCGCCGGGTCGCCGCCCGCGCGTTCGACCAGCGACGTGCGCGCGCCCGCCGCCACGTCTTCGCGGATGCGCGCGGCGAGCGCGGCGCCGCCGGTGTACGCCTCGAGACAGCCGCGCAGGCCGCAGACACAGGCGCGCCCGTCGGCCACGACCGGCATGTGCCCGACCTCGCCCGCGCCGTAGCGCGCGCCGCGGTACAGGCTGCCGTCGAAGATGAAGCCCGCGCCGACGCCCGTGCTCATCGTGAGGAACGCGAACGCGCGCGAGCCCCGACCGGAGCCGAAGCTCCATTCCGCGAGCGCCGCGGCGTTCGCGTCGTTCTCGAGCCGCACCGGGCGGCCGAAGGCGCGCGCGAGCTGCGCCGAGATCGGCACCTCGTGCCAGCCGGGCAGGTTCGGCGCGTCGCGCACCACCCCGCTGGACGGGTCGAGCGGCCCGGGCGCCGAGACGCCGATCGCCGCGAGCTCCCGCGGATCGAGCCGGGCGGCGGTGAGCAGCTCGCGCGCGGTCGCGGCGATGCGCGCCACGTCCCGCGTCGCGTCGCCGCTGGTCCAGGCGTCGATGCGCGCCTCGCGCACCAGCTCACCGCTGACCCGGCCGAGGGCGACGTTCAGCTTGGTGCCGCCGATGTCGATGCCGAGCAAGATTCCCGGCTCCGCGCCCTTCTCGGCCCCCTCTTCCGTCCGCTCCCCTGTCAATCTCCGCCCCCCTGCCGACCGCTCACGAAAAATGCCACTTTGCGCCCCACGGGTCTTGGGGGAGAGAGATAGACATGAAGAACCGAGTGCTCCCGCTCGCGCTGCTCGTGCTCGCGGCGTGCGTCACACCGATCCTCCCTCGGGAGACGCCCGATGTCGACGAGTACGCGCGCGAATACAACAACGACGTCCGTTGGGGCCGCTGGCAGGAAGCGGCGGCGCAGGTCGAGCCGGAGCGCCGCAGCGCGTTCCTGAAGCTGCTCGACGAGCCGGACCGCCCGTACCGTTTCACGTCGGTGGACGTGCTGACCAAGAAGCCGCTGTCCGACGACGGCACCGAGATGGAGCTGCTGGTAGGCCTCGAGTACTACCGGCTGCCGTCGGTGCAGGAGCGCAAGGTCCGCCAGGTCCAGAAGTGGCGCTACGACGTGACCCTGGAGAAGTGGGTCGTCACGCCGGACCTCTCCGTCCTGCGCGAGGACGTCTCGTCGGGTCGGGATCCCCGCTAGCGGTAGCGGTCAGCGCTCGTCGATGTAGATGAGCGGCGTGTCTCCCTGGCGCACGATCGTGGTCGATCCGGGACCGTACTGCGTGTACTCGCCGTCCGCGTGCATGGTGGAGTGCCTCTCGATGCGGATCGGCTTCCCGTTGGTCTCGACCTCCATGGGAATGCCCTCCACGTCGAAGACCAGGCGGTCGGCCGCGGGAACGTCGCGCGGCGGCGCGGCGACAGGCTCGGCGACGGGCGCGGCGGCGGCAGCAACACCGAGCGGTGTCGCCCGGATCGGCTCGACCACGGAGAGGCGCTTGTAGGTGAGGAGTGATTCTTCCGCGATCTTCACCGCGCTGGCGCGGTACTTCGCGGGAATGTTCCTGGCGTCGTCGGTGAACGCCGTGCTGCCGGAGTCCGTCTCGTAGCGCCAGTACTCCGCCGCCGCGACCCGCGGCAGCAGGCCGAGCACGAGCGCAGCTGCGAGCAGCCATTTTCCTGTCGTCATGTTCCTGCCCTCCGGTGTCGCCAAGACGTGGGGCGACTGCCGAGAAGTGGCACCCCTGTGACGAAAAGTGTCGCATTGCCGGCGAGTTGCGCGCCGGAGCTCACGCAGCTCTTCGCGCAAAGCGCCGCCCGCCGCGCGCGAAATTGACACGAGTCACGGTGAAGCCCATCCTCCGCCCACCTCGGTGCGGGGTGGAGCAGTCCGGTAGCTCGTCGGGCTCATAACCCGAAGGTCACAGGTTCGAATCCTGTCCCCGCTACCACAGAATCGCAACGCGCGGTTCCAAGCATCCACGAGAGCTCGCCCTCGACGGCGAAGCCCCGCTCTTCGTCGGGTCGCACGCGCAGCCGCTCGTCGCCGAGCAGCCGCTTCAACACCGCGCGCCCTCCCCCGTCCTCGAGCAACGCGCGCAGGTCGCGCGCCATGACGTCGATCTCGCGGCGCACCGAAGCGACGTCGAGCGGCACAGGCGCGATCGCGAGGCGCGCTTCCACCTCGGCCTTCTCCGCCTCGAGCTCGCGCAGCACGCGCGCGTGCGCGTCGAGATGCCCGACCTTCGACGCCAGGCGCACGAGGTTCGCGAGCTCGTCGG
>DATFUE010000601.1:0-5344 GCA_035261165.1 Myxococcota bacterium | reverse complement strand
ATCCACGTGCAGGGGGGCATCGCAGCGCGCGTGACCAACAGCGACGGCTCGCGCTACTTCCAGCTCGCCCAAGTCGACGGCGGGCCGTGGATCGTGCGCGGGCGCAACGAGCCCGCCCTCACGTGCCGGACCGGCACGCCGCTGAGAGTCACCCAGCTGCCGGATCGCTGGTACTCGGTGCGCTTCCGAGTCACTCAGAAGTCCGGATTGACCCGCTTGCGCGCGAAGGTCTGGCCGGTCTTCGGGCCGCAACCCCCGGCCTGGCAGGTCGATTGCTGGACCACGCTCACCACGAGCGCGGACACCGGCTCGTTCGCCCTGCAGCGCGGCGGAAGCGGCAGCGTGTACTTCGACGACGTCGCCGTCCTGCCGGTGACTGGAACGATCGAGCCGATCCCGCCTCCGTGACTTAGAGCGGGGGGCCCGGCCGCGGGCTCAGAAGCGGGGGCTGTTCGTGCGTGCGGAGACGCCGCCGTCGGCGACGATCGCGGCGCCGTGGACGTACGAGGCTTCGTCGGAGGCCAGGAAGAGGGCGACCGCGGCCATCTCCTCGGGCTTGCCGAGCCGGCCGCAGGGGATCTGGCGCTCCCAGCCCGCTCGGCCGCCGGTCGCCTCGACGGCGGCGAGCAGCGGCGGTGTCTCGATCGGACCCGGCAGGATCGTGTTGATGCGCACACCCCGCGCCGCGTTCTCGACCGCCGCGGTCTGAGTCAGATTCACGATCGCGGCCTTTGCGGCGCCGTACGCGCCGAGACCGGGCTCGCCCGCGATGGCCGCGCCCGACGAGATGTTGATGATCGCACCGCTGCCCTGCGCCGCCATCACAGGCAGCGCGGCGCGCATCCCGTAGAAGACACCGTCCAGTGTCACGCTCTGCGTGCGGCGCCAGTCTTCGTCGCGCAGGCTCTCGATCGCGCCCGGCACGACCGCGGCCGCGTTGTTCACCAACACGTCGAGTCGCCCGAACTGCGCGGTCGCGAAGCGCACCGCCGCCTCCACCTGACGCGGATCGGAGACGTCCGCGGGGAACGCGCGCGCGCGCCCGTTCGCGGCCTCGATCTCCTTCACCACGCGCTGCGCGGAGTCGGCGAGCAAATCGTTGACCACCACCGCGGCGCCCTCGGCCGCGAAACGCAGCGCGATCGCGCGCCCGATCCCCGAGCCCGCTCCCGTCACCAGCGCAATCTTGCCCCGCAGCCGTTCGGCCATCGCTCCCGCCTGCTCGCCCCGCGAATCGCTCGTGCGGCGGCGCTTGTCAGGGTCGGATGAAACGTGTTCTAATTTTCTACCCGCACGCCGGCGAAGTCCAGACCTGCGAAGTGCAGACCTACAGTGGAGGATCCCATGGCGCGCTTTCCGTTCGGCTTCGCGAACAGCTGGTATCTCTTGCTCTATTCCGACGAACTTGCGCGTGGCGAGGTGCGTCCGCTGCACTACCTCGGCCGCGAGCTCGTCGCGTACCGCGGCGAGGACGGCCAGGCGCACGTCTTCGACGCCTATTGCCCGCACCTCGGCGCGCACCTGGGCCGCGGTGGCAAGGTGATCGGCAACGAGCTGCAGTGCCCCTTCCACGCCTGGAGGTTCGACGGCGGCGGCAAGTGCGTGCAGGTGCCGTACGCGAGCAAGATCCCGGCGAAGGCGGAGGTCCGCTCCTGGCCGGTGTCGGAGCGCAACGGCGCGATCTTCGTCTGGTACCACGAGGAGGGGAAGCCGCCCGATTTCCAGATCCCGAGCCTCGGTTCGTTCGGTGACTCCGCCTGGACGCGCACCTGGCAGAAGTACGAGTGGACGGTGAAGACCTGCCCGCAGGACATCATGGAGAACGCGATCGACTGGCCGCACTTCCACAGCGTGCACAAGATGGAGATGCCGCCTGAGAAGAGTCACAAGTTCGACGGCAAAATGTTCTTTTGGAACATCGGGACGACGAAAGAAGTCTCGACGATGGGCGTCAGCGACAACCTGTACATGGAGGCCCAGAACTGGGGCCTCGGATACAACTTCCTGACCTACACGGGAATGTTCACCACCGTGATCTCGACCGGACTCACTCCGATCGACGAAGACCACACTCACTTCCGCACCGCGATCATCGGCAAGAAGGACGGCCGGAGCGAGGAAGAGACGCTGCAGCTGCTCAAGGCCTACATGGACGACCAGTCCAACGCCATCACGCAGGACTTCGAGATCTGGGAGAACAAGCGCTTCCGCGCCAAGCCCATGCTGTGTGACGGCGATGGTCCGATCGCGGAGTTTCGCCGCTGGTGTCGCCAGTTCTACTCGAAGGACTGGGCGGAGGCGGAGTAGCTCGAGAGGGCGAGGACGCGATGCCCCCGGAGAACGAGACAGACCCGGCGCGCGCGGCCGGGCGCGGTGTCTCGCGCCGTGATTTCCTGAGTCTCGCGGGCGCGGCGGGCGTGACCCTCAGTGCGGCCGCGTGTGCCACCGCGACGGTATCGGCAGGTCCCTCGGGAGACGCGCCGGCGTTCGAGCTCGAAACCGACGTCGCCGTCGTCGGCAGCGGCGCCGCGGGCGCGACCGCTGCGCTCTACGCTTCCGCGAACGGCGCGCAGGTGATCGTGCTCGAGAAGGGGCCGGTGTTCGGCGGCACGACCGCGAAGTCGGGTGGCGTGTACTGGATCCCGAATCACCCGCTCGAGCGCGCGAAGGGCCTGAAGGAGCCCCGCGAAGCGACTCTGCGCGCGATGTGCCGCGCGTCCTACCCGCTGCTCTTCGCCCAGGAGAAGCCGCGCTACGGCCTGCCGCAGAACGAGTACGAGCTGATCGAGACCTTCTACGACCGCGGCGCCGACGCCGTGGTCGGGCTCGAGAAGCTGGGAGCGCTGGCCTCGATGTCGGCCGACTCACTCGCGGGCCCGATGCCGGACTATTTCGAGCCCCCGAACGCGGCAAAGATAGTCGACCGGCGCTACTGGGCGCGAAAGAGTGATGGCTCGTTCGGCCTGGGAGACGAGATGGTGCGCCAACTGCGCGCCGGCCTCGAAGCGCGCAAGGTGCCCGTGCTGATGGGTCACCGCGCGGTGCGGGCGCTGGTGAATCCGCGTCGCGAGCTCGTCGGGCTCGAGCTGCAGAAGCTCGGCGGCGCGACCCTGCGCCTGCGCGCGCGCCGCGGCGTGGTGTTCGCGAGCGGCGGCTTCACCCACGGCGCCGAGCTGGTGCGCAGCTTCCAGCCGGGCCCGGTCTTCGGCGGCTGCGCCGTGCCCACGAACGAGGGCGACTTCGTGCACATCGCCGAGTCACTTGGCGCGAAGCTCGGCCACATGCCGAGCGCGTGGCGGGCACAGATCGTGCTCGAGCAAGCGCTGCAGTTCTCGTCGACGCCGGACGACGTATTCATGCCGCCCGGCGACAGCATGATCCTGGTCAACCGCTTCGGCCGGCGCGTCGTCGACGAGAAGTCGAACTACAACGAGCGCACGCGGATTCACTACGTCTGGGATCCGGTGCGCCACGAGTGGGCGAATCTGCTGCTGTTCATGATCTACGACGAGCGCACGGCGGCGCTGTTCGGCGGGCGTTTCCCGCTGCCCGCGCCGGGCACGAGCGCGCCGTACGTGATCAGCGCGCCGAGCTTCGCCGCGCTCGGCCCGGCGCTCGACGCACGGCTCGCGGAGCTGGCCGGTCGAACCGGCGGCGTGAAGCTCGACGCGAGCTTCGCGCAGTCACTCGCCGGCACGCTGAAGAGCTTCAATGCCGACGCGGCGCGCGGCGTCGACCCGCAGTTCCTGCGCGGCGCGAACGTCTACGACCGCGACTGGCACGCGAAGATCTGGTCGTTCCCGAATCCGGGTACGAAGTACGCGCTGCCGACCCGGAACGTGACCATGCATCCGATCCAGGCGACCGGCCCCGCGCACGCGATCATCCTCGCCGCGGGCACGCTCGACACGAACGGCGGGCCGGTGATCGACCGCAGCGCGCGCGTGCTCGACGCCTGGGGCAAGCCGATTCCGGGTCTCTTCGGCGCGGGAAACTGCATCGCGTCGCCGACCGGGCCCTACTACTACGCCGGCGGCGGAACGCTCGGGCCAGCCGTCACCTTCGGGTGTATCGCGGGCGAGGGGGCGGCGCACGAGCCGCTGAAGGAGCTCGCGTGAGCGCGCGCAGCCAGCTCGTGCGGCGCGAGCTGCGCTCGCCGCACGCGCGCGGAACGCTGGTCGCGCTGCACGCCGACGGCGCGGACGCCTCGGAGCTCGTCGCGCTCTGTGCGGCGCTCGCACTCGACTGCGACGTCGTTGCGCCGCAGGCGCCGCGCGCGCGCGATCCGTTCCACGGCAGCGCCGCGCCGGCCGATCCGCGCTGGCGTGCCTACACCGGTTACTCGTGGTTCCGGCGCGACGACCTCGGCCGGCCCGAGCCCGCGAGCTTCGGGGACAGCCTGGCGCAGCTCGAGTCACTTGCGCGCGAGTTGCACGCGCGCGGAGGGGCGCCGCTCTTCTGGCTGGGGCGGGGCGAGGGGGCGACCCTGGCGCTGGGCGCGGCGCTCGCGTTTCCGGAGCTGCTTGCCGCGGTCGTCGCGCTCGCGGGCGCGCCACCCGAGATTCCCGGCTGGAGCGAGCAACGGGTCGTGCCGCCGCAGCTCCCGATGCTCTCGCTCGGTTCGGATTACACTGATCCGTGTGGCGCGGCGGATGCGATCCGTGCATTCCTCCAAGCGCGCCGAGAAGGAGCCCGAGATGGGCGCGGCCGAAGCCAAGAAGCTGGTCAAGACCTACTTCAAACGCATCAGCACGGGTGATCCGAAGCTGCCGGAGATGCTGGCCGACGACGTCACCTGGTGGGTCCCGCCGGGCTCCGACATGGCCGGCACGTACGAGGGCAAGGCCAAGGTGCTCGAGCTCATGGGCAGCGGCGTCGGCCTCTACGACCCGTCGGTGCCGATGGTGATCGACGTCGAGGAGATGGTCGCCGAGGGCAACACGGTGTGCGTGCAATTCGTGCTCAGCGCGAAAAGCGCGAAAGGGCGCGACTACCGCAATCACTACCACTTCGTGTTCAAGCTCCGGCGCGGGAAGATCTCCGGCGTGAAGGAGTACGTCGACACGAAGTACGCGCACGACGTGCTGTTCTCATGAAGAACTCGTGGATCCACCTCGTCCGGGGCCAGACTCCGCGGCAGGCGCACGTCGCCGTGCCGAAGGGCCTGAAGGAGGAGGAGCTCGGGCGCGGGGGCTTCCACGGCCGGGTCGCGAATCTGTACCGCCTGAACGAGCCGACCGGCTGGGTGCGCGTCGAGGGCGACTTCGCCCCCGGCGACGTGGACGGCGAGCGGGTGGACACGACCGACCGCACGAGCGCGAGCGGCGCGCCCACACGACTGTTC
>DATFUE010000600.1:0-2906 GCA_035261165.1 Myxococcota bacterium | reverse complement strand
CGAGCTCGCGCAGAAGGCGCCGACCGGCTCGAACGCCCAGAACTGGGAGTTCATCGTGGTGCGCGATCCCGCCGTGAAGGCGGGGCTCGCGCGCCAGAATCGCCGCGCGTTCTCGCTCTACGGCGCGCTCGGCCGCCGAGTGAGTGCGAGCGACCCGAAGATGCTGCGCGTGCTCGACGCCGTGCAGTGGCAGGCCGACCATCTCCACGAAGCGCCGGTGATCGTGGTCGCGTGTCTGCGCGGCTTCCGCCTCGGCTTCCCGAACATAGCGGCGACGTCGTTCTACGGCTCGATCTTCCCGTCGGTGCAGAACCTGTTGCTCGGGGCGCGCGCCGTCGGGCTGGGCGCGGCGCTGATCACTCTGCCGCTGTGGAGCACGTTCGCGGCGCGGCGCATTCTCGGCCTGCCGTGGAGTGTGACTCCCTGCGCGGTCGTGCCGCTCGGTTGGCCCGCGGGCCGCTACGGACCGACGACGCGCCGCCCGGTCGGCGAGGTCGTCTCGCTCGATCGCTTCGGGAACCGCCCCTGGCGCGAAGTGACTCACGCGGAGTAGAGTGGGCGGACCATGTCCGACAGACTCCCCCACGAGCTTCCGGCGGCGCATCCGCGGGCGACCTCCGGCGTCAAATCCGCCTTCGACGCGCTGTACAACTGGAACTACGAGAGCGAGATCGACCAGCTGCGCACGCTCTACGCGAACGCGCTCGAGCGGCAGTGGATCGCCCTGCGCGACCTCGACTGGGACAGCGAGATCGACCGCGAGGCCTTCTCGCGCACCTTCTCGCTCGCCGGCATTCCGATCCAGGAGACCGAGTTCTGGAAGGACCTCCCCGCGGACTTGCGCTGGGAGGTGGCGCGGCGCAGCAGCGCGTTCATGCTCTCGAACTTCCTGCACGGGGAGCAGGGCGCGCTGATGGTCGCCGCGCAGCTGGTGAACGTGGTGCCGCACATGGACGGCAAGTTCTACGCCGCCACGCAGACACTCGACGAGGCGCGACACGTCGAGGTCTTCGCCGCGTACATCCGCAAGCTCGACGAAGTGCATCCGATCGCCCCCGGCCTGAAGCAGCTGCTCGACAACGTGCTCGCCACCGACGACTGGAAGAAGAAGGCGGTCGGCATGCAGGTCGTGGCGGAAGGGCTCGCGCTGTATTCGTTCCGCGACATGCGGAACCAGACCCAGGAGCCGCTGCTGAAGAAGCTCCTCACCTACGTGTCGCGCGACGAAGCGCGCCACACGGGCTACGGCGTGAAGTATCTCTCCGCTGTGGTGCCGAGCCTCGCGCCGAACGAGCGCGCCGAGCTCGAGGACTTCGCGTTCGAGAGCGCGCGGCTTTTGATCGACTCACGCGTCGGAAATTCCATCCGCCAGACGGTGTTCAAGCTCTGGGAGACGGCCGGGATCGACATGGCCCAGGCGCTCGGCTCGATCATGAAGGACCGTGAGCGCATCATGCAGAACCTGCAGCGCAACGGCGGCCGCAGCATGGGGCCGATCCGCGGCTTCGTGATTCCCACCCTGAATTCGATCGGCCTGTTCAGCGCGCGGATTCGCGCGAGCTTCGACGAGATGTTCGAGGCGAACGTCGGCCGCGACGACGGGCGCCGCACGGGCGCGATCCCGGATCTGCCCGAAGACCTCGAAGCCTGGGTGAACGAAGGTTACGAGGGCGTCTAAGCCCGCAGAAACACGGCTCAGGCAAGCGGAGCGCGCAGCGAGGGGCAGCCGAGCGTAGGCGCGTGGCGCGCGGCCGGCCGAGCGCGTACAGGCTCAGGCAAGCGCAGCGCGCAGCGAGGCGGAGCCGAGCGTAGGCCGTAGCGCGCGGCCGCCCGCGCGCGTACACGGCTCAGGCAAGCGGAGCGCGCAGCGAGGCGGAGCCGAGCGTAGGCCGTAGTGCGCGGCCGCCCGCGCGCGTACACGGCTCAGGCTAAGGCTCCGGCCAGTCGGGCGAGTAGCGTGCGGCGACGCGCCAGCCGGGGGTCTCGAAGCTCGCGCCGCTCTCGTCGAGCAGCATGCCCTCGGCGCCGAGTGACTCGACGAGGGCGAGGCCTTCCTTCTCGCCCAGGACCAGCAGCGCCTTCGACAGCGCTTCGGCACTCGCGCCGTCGGCGGCGAGCACGACGGCGACGCGCGCGCTCTCGAGCGGCTCGCCACTGCGCGGGTCGATCACGTGGCCGTAGCGCCGGCCGTCGATCTCGACGTACTGCCCGAGACTGCCCGACACCGAGAGCGAGCGATCGCGGAGCTCGACGGTGCCCGCGAAGTGGCCGGACGCGTCGGTGAGCGCGATGCCCCAGCCGTCCCAGCCCGGCGAGGCGCCGAGCGCGGCGAGGCTGCTCTCGCCGAACGAGAGGAACGCGCGCGTGACTCCCGCGGCGCGCAGCCGCTCGCTGGCGCGGTCCAGCGCCCAGCCCTTCGCGATGCCGCCGAAGTCCAGCGCCGCGCCCGGCGAGCGCAGCTCGACCGTGCCCCGAACGCGGTCGGCGCGCACGGAGCCCGCTCCGACACGCGCGCGTGTCGCCGCGAGCTCCGCTGCGTCCGGGCGCCGGGCAACCTTGCCCGCGGCTTGCCAGAGCGAGACCAGGGGGCCGACGGTCGGGTCGAAGCTGCCGCGGGTCTGCGCCGAGAACGCGAGTGAGTCGGCGGTGAGTCGCAGGAGCGCCGGCGACACGGCCTGCGGCCCGCGGCCGGCGCTGCGGTTCAGGAGGGAGATCTCGCTGGCCGGATCGAAGCTCGAGCAGCTCCGCTCGAGCTCCGCCACGGCCGCGAACAGCTCGCGCAGCAGCGCCTCGCCCGAGGCGCGATCCGGCGCGCAGACGCTCGCCTCGAGCACCGTGCCCATCCGGTACTGCCCGTCCGACACCAGAACGGGACACTCGGCGCGCGACTCCGGCGAGTCACTCGC
>DATFUE010000599.1:0-2872 GCA_035261165.1 Myxococcota bacterium | reverse complement strand
CTTCGCGCCGAGGTGAGTGCGGAAGAACGCCATGAGCTTCGACCACGCGTCCTGCGCGGCCTTCTCGTCGTACGACGAGAAGGCCGCGCAGGACGCGTGGTCGAAGCTCATGGCGTTCTTCCGCACTCACCTCGGCGCGAAGGAGTAGGGCGATGGCTCGACCGCTGCCCACGCGCCTGCCGTTCGGCTTCCACGGAAACTGGCGACGCTCGAACGACTGACGGTCGCCGCGTGAACGACGAGCAAATTCTCGACGCGCTCGTCGAGCTGAACCGCTCCGGCCGCGCGCGCCCGCTCGCGAAGTTCAAGAGCGTCGCGGGCGCGCATCAGTATCTGAAGGTCTACCGCCTCGTGCGCCGCTTCGTCCCGGCGGGCTCGCGCGTGCTCGACTGGGGCGCGGCGGGCGGACATTTCTCGTACTTCCTGGTGCGCGCCGGCTACCGCGCCGCGGGTTACTCGTTCCACCCGTTCGAGTACGCAGCCTGGCTCGACGCTCCCGACTACGAGTTCACCGCCGGCAGCACCGCGGAGCCGGTGAAGCTCCCGTACGCGAACGGGTCCTTCGACGCCGTCGCGTCGATCGGCGTGCTCGAGCACGTGCGCCAGACCGGCGGGAACGAGCCGGCGACCTTGCGAGAGATCGAGCGCGTGCTGCGCCCCGGGGGCGTCTTCGTCTGCTACCACTTCCCGAACCGCGCGAGCTGGATCGAGCTCGCGGCCTCGCTGCGCCGCGGCAAACACCATCACCCGTACCGCTTCGCGCGCGCCGACGTCGAGCGACTCACTCGCGACGCGGGCCTCGAGCTGCTGTACGTCGAGCGCTACGCGCTCCTGCCGCGCAACTCGCTCCACCGCCTGCCGGAGTCACTCGCGACCTCGCACGGCTTCGCGCGCGCCTACGACCGCGCGGACGACGTGCTCGGCCGCATGCTCGCACCGATCTGCCAGAACTGGTGCTTCGTGGCGAGGAAGCGGGCGAGCTAGTTCGGGCCGGTCAGCGCGCCGCGCAGCGCGCGCGCGGTTCCGACCGGATCGACCCACGCGCCGTAGAGCAGCGCCTGCGGGACGTCCAGCACGCGGTCCGCCTTCCTGGCCTCGAGCTGCGGCGGCTGCATCAAGACGCTCACGCCCTTCTCGTCCCCGAAGACGTTCTCTACGCCGGCGAGGTCGAGAAGGTGCGAGAGGAACGCGTCGCCGCCGACGACGCGCAGCGGCGAGCGGCCGAGCACGAGGGCAACCTTGGGGCGCATGGTGCTGGTCGCGCCGTCCTCCAGCTCGCGAGTCACTCGCTCGATCAGCGCGGCCGCGGCCTTGGGCTTGCCGAGCACGGTCGCGATCTCGGTGTATGCCCCGAATACCTCGTCCGTGCTGGTCGGCGCGAAGGCGCGCACGGGGATGCTGCGCGACGCGAACGCGGCGCGGACGTCCGCCGATACCGCGCTCGCGTCCGCGAGCGCCAGGTTCGCGCCGCTCTTGAACGCGCGCTCGAGCACGTCCGGCGCGCGCGGATCGAGTGACTGAAGCCCCTCCCCTAACCCGAGCGCCTGCGCGACCCGCGTCGTCGACTCGGACAGCGAGATCACGCGGCGCGGCGGCGGCCCGCCGCCGCAGGCCAGCCACAGAGTGGCGACGGCGCACGCGGCTGCGGCCACTCTCCGATTGCCGAAATCCCCCACGGCCCGCGAAGATACCGCGCCGCGCGCCGGGGCGCGCCTGTCTAGTAGACTCGGGCGCGGATGATGGGCAAGACGCTGCGAACCGACGTCGACGAGGGCGTATTCGCGATCACGCTCACGCGCGCGGCGGAGTACAACACGATCACGCCGGAGCTCCGCGACGAGCTCGCGGCCGCGATCGATGAAGGCGACGCGAATCCCGAAGCCCATGTGATCCTGCTGCGAGCCGAGGGCCCGGCCTTCTGCGCGGGCTACGGGCTCGACTGGTCGACGGCGGCTCAATCTACGGAACAAGATCCGGAGCGCTCAGACCGAGCGCGCTCACGAGTCTGGGACTCGGTCGCCGACATGCGCATGATGGGCCGCTTCGTCGCGACCTACATGAAGCTCTGGTACGCGGCGAAGCCGACGATCGCGGCGGTGCAGGGCTGGTGCGTGGGTGGCGGGACGGACCTGGTCTTGTGCTCCGACATCATCGTGGCGGGAGAGGGCGCGCGCTTCGGCTATCCACCGTCGCGTGTCTGGGGCACGCCCACGACCGCGATGTGGGTCTACCGCATGGGCCTCGAGCGCGCGAAGCGGTACATGCTGACGGGCGACGAGATTCCGGCGCGGAAGGCCGCCGAGATCGGGCTGATCCTCGAGGCGGTGCCGGACGCCGAGCTCGCGAGTCACTCGCTGGCGCTGGCCAAGCGCATGGCGCGGGTGCCGACCACGCAGCTCGTGATGCTGAAGCTGCTCTGCAATCAGACAGCCGAGAACATGGGCCTCGCCTCGAGCCGGACGCTCGGCACCTTGTTCGACGGTATCGCGAGACACACGCAGGAGGGGCTCGACTTCGTGACTCGCGCGCGCGAGGCCGGTTTCCGCCAGGCGGTGCGCGAGCGCGACGACCCCTTCGGCGACTACGGCAGCCGCAAGCGCGAGGAGAAGTAGACGTGAGCACGACCCGCTACGAGACCGACGGCCCGATCGCGATCGTCTCGATCGATCGCCCTGCGGTGCGCAACTGCGTCGACGGCCCCACAGCCGCCGAGCTGGCCGCGGCCTTCCGGCGCTTCGACGCCGACGAGTCACTCGCGGTCGCGATCCTCACCGGGGTCGGCGGGACGTTCTGCGCCGGCGCCGACCTGAAGGGCGTTTCGGACGGGCGCGGCAATCAGGTCCGGCTCGAGGGCGACGGCCCGATGGGCCCG
>DATFUE010000598.1:0-2432 GCA_035261165.1 Myxococcota bacterium | reverse complement strand
CCTGATCGACATGGAGAGCGCGGGCAACCGCGAGAAGGTGTACCGCGCGCTGTCCGAGGCGCTGCGCGAGGACAAGGCCAAGGTCAACATCCTGAAGATCTCCGAGCTCGGGCTGGTCGAGATGACGCGCAAGCGCACGCGTGAGAGCCTCGAGCAGCAGCTCTGCGCGCCCTGCACCACATGCGAAGGCAAGGGCTACCTGCAGTCGCCGCAGACGATCTCGAACCGGATCTTCCGCGATCTGCCGAAGGCCGCGACCTATCTGCACGGCGCGACCTTGCGCATCCAGGCGCACCCTTGGGTCACCGAGATCCTGCTCAGCGTCGGCGCGGAGGGGCTGGCGAAGACCGGCGCGCGCATCGGCCGCGATCTGCTGGTCGAGGCGATGCCGACCTATCACCCGGAGCAGTACCAGATCACCTCGGAGGGCGAGCGCGTCGAGCTGCTGTCCCCGCCGGAGTCGGCGGAGCTGCAGTTCGAGGAGGCCCCGGATCCGGGCGAGTCACTTCCGCTCGAGGACGACGCGGGCGCGGACGAGCTCGAGATCGAATCACTCGCGAACGGCGCCGACGAGCCGGCGCTCGACGAGCTCGCGGAGCCGGGCGAGGTCGAGGCAGAGGCAGAAGGCGAGGCGCCGACCGGGCCGGATCTGCGCGACGCCTGAGCG
This sequence comes from Myxococcota bacterium, assembly GCA_035261165.1. Taxonomy (GTDB): domain Bacteria; phylum Myxococcota_A; class UBA9160; order SZUA-336; family SZUA-336; genus VGRW01. The sequence continues at coordinate 1,765 of DATFUE010000598.1, read as the reverse complement.
CGCGAGGGCGGGAGGCGATATCGGCCGCTTCGCGGCGTGGTAGCCTCCCCCGGTGACGACCGCCGAGAGCACGCGGACCGAGATCGCGCCCGGCCTCGCGAGCGCGAATCGCGCGCAGACGCCGCCGCTCTCCTGGCTCGCGATCTTCGACTACGTCGCGCCCACGTTCGGGCTCGGCTTCATGTTCCTCTTGATCGCGATCTATCTGATGAAGTTCGCGACCGACGTGCTCGGCATGTCGGCCGCGGTCATGGGCACGATCCTGTTTCTCGGGCGCGGTATCTGGGATGCGATCGCTGATCCGATCGCCGGCTATCTGTCGGATCGCACACGCACGCGGCTGGGGCGACGCCGCCCCTGGCTGCTGGCGTCGGCGCTGCCGCTCGCCATCACGTTCGTGTTGCTCTGGGCGCCGCCGCGCGGCGCCGGACCGACCTACACCGTCGTGTGGATGGCGGCGATGGTGGTGCTCTTCTACACGGCGTCGACGCTGATCATCATCCCCCACACCGCTCTGGGCGCCGAGCTCACGGACAGCTATCACGACCGCACGCGCATCTTCGGCGGGCGTCACGTCGGCTGGACGCTCGGCTCCTTCGCGGCGATCCTCGGCATCGCGGCGCTCGATCGCGCGCACGACGTGCGCACGACCGCGATCTGGGTCGCCAGCGTGGCGGGCGCGGTGACCGCGCTGCTCACCATTTGGACCGTGGTCCGCATGCGCGAGCGGCCCGAGTTCCAGGGGCGCGGCGCGGCGAATCCGTACGCGGCGTTCCGAGACATCTGGCGCAACCCGCACGCGCGCCTGCTGCTCGTGGTGTTCGGGATCGAGAGCCTGGGCGCGGCGACGATCGGCGCGCTCACGCTCTACGTCGCGCAGTATGTGTTGAAGCGACCCACGATCGGCCCGCCGGTCATCGCTGTGTACATGATCGCGAGCATCCTGTTCGTGCCGGTGTGGCTGCCGCTCTCGCGGCGCTTCGGCAAGAAGGCGCTGTGGCTCGCGTCGATGCTGCTCACCGCCGTGTCGTTCGGCGCGATGATCTTCCTGGGCGAGAACACGGTCGCGCTCCTGACCGTGCTCGCCTTCTTCGCCGGAACGGCGGCGAGCTGCGGCGCGATGATGGGGCCGTCGATCCAAGCCGACGTGATCGACTGGGACGAGCACGCGACCGGCGAGCGCAAGGAAGGCTCGTACTTCGCGGCCTGGAACTTCGTCTTCAAGGTCGCGAACGGACTCACTCTGCAGCTCACCGGGCTCGTGCTCGACTTCTCCGGCTATGTGCCCAACGCCGAGCAGACCGATGGCGTGAAGTTCACGATCCTCGCGCTCTACGGGCTGTTCCCGATGGCGTGTTACCTGATCGGCGCAGCACTCTTCGCGCGCTTCCGCCTCGACGAAGCCGGCTACGCCGAGATCCGCACCGAGCTCGACGCACGTCGTTAGTCTTGTCTTATTGACTTCGTTCGCCTTCGGCTCACTGCGCGCGCCTTCCGGCGCTTGCGGGCCTCGCTCGGGACGGCCCTCGCTCGGCCGTCGCGCTGTTCGTAGGGGGGGTCGAGAGGACTCGGAGTGACCAAGCTCTGTCACCCATTCACTCAAACCCCGCGGGAGCCCGGCGGGGGCCGGAGCCGGCTGAGGGGGGTCCCGTACTCGGGGGGACCCCCGAAGCGGCGACGGACGCCGACCGGGCGGCGACTCGGAATCCGAAGAAATGCAGCCCGAGCGCTCGCCGGATGCCGACGAACCTCAGGCGTACTCGCC
>DATFUE010000597.1:0-5108 GCA_035261165.1 Myxococcota bacterium | reverse complement strand
AACCCGCGCACCACGGATCTCGACCGCCTGCCGCTCGGCGAGCTGGTGCAGCTCATCCTCGACGAGGACGCGGGGGTCAGCGCCGCGGTGCGCGCCGCGCGGCCGGCGCTAGAGCTGGCCTGTCTCGCGCTGGTGGAGGCGCTCGACGCCGGCGGGCGCTGGTTCAACGTCGGGGCGGGAACCAGCGGCCGGATCGGCGCGCTCGACGCCGCGGAGATTCCGCCGACGTTCGGGCTCGAGCCCGAGCGCGTACAGGCGGTCATCGCCGGCGGGCCGGCCGCTCTCCTGGGCCCGGTCGAAGGCGCCGAGGACGACGGGCCGGCCGCGGCGCGCGAGCTCGACAAGCTGGGGCTGGGCCCGAACGACGCCGTGGTCGCGCTCTCGGCCAGCGGTCGGACGCCGTTCGCGATCACCGCCCTCGAGCACGCGCGACGCCGCGGCGCGCGCGCGATCGCGATCACCTGCGCGCCCGACTCACCGCTCGCGAAGCAGGCCGAGATCGCCATCGTCGCCGTCGTTGGACCGGAAGTGATCGCGGGCTCGACGCGCATGAAGGGCGGGCTCGCGCAGAAGATGATCCTGCACACGCTCTCTACCGCGGTGATGGTGCGCCTGGGCCGCGTTCACGGGAACTTGATGACGGGCCTGCGCGCGGTGAACTCGAAGCTTCAGGAGCGAGGCGTGCGCATCCTGTGCGAGCTCGCGCACGTCGGCCGCGCCGACGCGGCCCGCGCGCTCGAGCTCGCGGGCGGGTCCGTCGAGAAGGCGCTCGAATCACTCAAGTCAGGTTGACTTCGCTCGCCTGCGGCTCGGGACGGCTCTCACCGCGCTTCCCCGGGGATTCGCCCGACTTCTAGAGGGTCCCCGGAATCGGGGGCGCGGCGTTGAAGGTGTAGGACGCCACGACGCCGTTCGGGTCGAAGCGCACCACCAGGTCGCGGGTCTCGGTCGTGCCGAACAGCTTGTAGCGGTAGTGCCCGTAGGTCCACGTGCGCCGGCCGTCTTCGATGCCCGTACGCCAGGGCTCGCCGAAAATCCGGTGCACCTCGTCGCGCGTCGTCTTGCCGATCGCGAGCTCCCCGATCTTGTCGACCGGGAACTCTCTGCCGACGGTGAGACACGCGGCGAGCGCGAGCGCGGCGAGAACGCTGGCAGTGACTCTCACGCGCATTTCTCAGCTCCTCACTTCTGTGGGCCCGCTTCGGGTGGCGGAAGCTCCGGGCCGGCGATCGGCGGCGTGAGCGTCGTCCCTGCGGGCGTGAGATCGTGCTCGCCCCAGATCAAGAAGTTGTCGAAGGCGACGGCCGTCGTCGGGTTGCCGCGCACCATCACGCGCACCGCGCGCGGAATGGTCGCCTCCAGCGGGGCGTCGTAGACGGTGTTTCCGTCCACCGCGATGCGCCAGTTCTGCTTCTCGAGGTCGACGTCGAAGGAGAGGTGCATGGGCTTGCGCAGCTCGAACTTCCCGACCGGCTGCGGAGTGGTGAGTGTCTCGGGGTGCAGATTCGGGTCGACGATCGCGAGCACCCCGCCCGTCATGAAGCCGAGCGCGTAGGCGTCGGCGACGTCGAGGAAGACCGCGACTTGGAGCGCCTGCGCCGGCAGCGGCGGCGGATCGATCTGCTGGACGCACAGGTCGAGCTCTACGTGATAGCGGCCGTAGCGCTGGTCGAGCAGGAACTCGAGCCCCTCCAAGCCCTCGGTTGCGCTGGCGACCGCGAGCTGCACCGGCTGCTGCTCCAGGCCACAGAGCTTCGCGATCACCGTGGGATGGCCGAAGAAGATCGTCGATGGGATCTTGCTCGGGAACGGCTGCACCGTCTGCGGCTCGACGACCTTCACCTCCTCGTTCAGGGCCTGTTCGGGCGCCGAGAAGGCGACGTCGTAGAGCAGCACCGCGCCGTCCGGCACGCGAGCCCGCCGCGCCGCCGGGCAGGCGCAGAGGCCGAGGCAGAGCGCGATGAACGCGAAACGGACCGAACGCGCCATCGGGCTCAGGTGATGATCTTCCGCACGGACGCGGTGTCGGGCACGACGATGCGCGACGCTTCGGAGCGCTGGATCTCGCGGGCTTCCTCGATCATCTCCTCGACCGCACGGCCGACGGCCTCGGGGAACTTGGCGATCGCTTCCTGCAGCGTCTTCGCCTCGATCAGCGCCGACACGGGCACCGGCCCGACCTGCGACATGAGCTGGGTCTGCGCGATCCAGCGCGGCTCGCGCGCGGGGTCGGGCTCGCCCGTGGGAAGGACCGGAACGAGTCGCCGCAGCGAGGCCACCTTGAGGTCGGTGTAGCTCTCCTCGCGGTAGAGGTTGCTGGCGTCGACCGTGAGGTCGCCGACGACGCGCCGCGTGTCGCTCATGAAGGGGGCCCTTTCTCTTTCCGGGGCCGGGAGTGTACCGCGTCGTGGCGCATCGACTAGCACCGGCCGGAGGGCCGGAGACACGCGGGGTTCTGGCGACCCCGGCGCGAGCTCTCGTCCGGCGGGGACCCCCGGGGCCGCATCCAGGTGCAGCTCCGGCGTACACCGAGGAGTGTCATCGCAGGCGTGAGCCGCGGGACTTTCGCCTCCGGGAGTGATCTGACCGGTCAAATACAAGTTGGCGGCGATCGGCATATACTTCCGCCTCGGACCGAGTGGAGCCCCCGCCGCCGTGTCCCTAGTCACGAACACAGGCTCGAGCATCGCGCCGCGACATCTGCGCGGCGCCCGGTCGCGCCCGATCCAAAAGCTGGCGCGGCGCGCGCTGCTCTCGGCGTTTCGCGGCCTCGAGCGCGGCGCGCTGCGCGTCGAGGACGAGCACGCGGCCTACGAGTTCGGAAGACCCTGCGAGGAGTTCCCCGCGCCGATCCGCGTGGACGTGCGCGACGCGGCGTTCTGGCCCGCGGTCGCGCTGGGCGGCAGCATGGGCGGAAGTGACTCGTACATCCGTGGGGACTGGCGCACGAGTGACTTGACGGGCCTCTTGCGGCTCCTGATCCAGAACGAGGCGGTGCTGGGCGGCTTCGACGCGGGGCTCGGCAGGATCGGCGAGGCGTTCCGGCGCGTGGCGCACCGGCTGCGGCGCAACACGCGCGGCGGCAGCCGGCGGAACATCCGCGCGCACTACGATCTCGGCAACGACTTCTTCGCGCTGTTTCTCGATCCCACGCTGACTTACTCGGCCGGAATCTTCGAGCGCGAGTCTTCGACGCTCGAAGAGGCCTCGGTCGCGAAGTACGAGCGGATCTGCCGCAAGCTCGCGCTCGGGGTCGGCGATCGCGTGCTCGAGATCGGCAGCGGCTGGGGAGGGTTCGCGCTGCACGCCGCGCGCACGCGCGGCTGTCGAGTCACCACCACCACGCTCTCGCCCGCGCAGCGCGAGCTCGCGCTCGAGCGCGTCGCCGCGGCCGGGCTGCGCGATCGGGTCACCGTGTTGCTCGAGGACTATCGCGAGCTGCGCGGGCGCTTCGACAAGCTGGTGTCGATCGAGATGATCGAGGCGGTCGGTCACCAGTACTTCGACGCGTTCTTCCGCACCTGCGCGGAGCGACTCGAGTCAAACGGCTTGATGGCGCTGCAGGCGATCCTGATCTCGGATGGGCTGTACGAGTCGGCGCGGCGCACGGTGGACTTCATCAAGGCCTATATCTTCCCGGGTGGCTGCCTGCCATCGCTGGCTTCGATCGGTCGCTCGCTCGCGAACGCCTGCGACCTGCGCATGGTGCATCTCGAGGACCTGACCCCGCACTACGCTCGCACCCTGCGCACGTGGCGAGCGCGCTTCGACGCCAACCGCGGCGCGATCACGCGCCTGGGCTACTCGAGCGAGTTCCAGCGCATGTGGGAGTTCTATCTCTGTTACTGCGAGGCCGGCTTCATCGAGCGGCGCATCTCGTCCGCGCAGCTGGTGCTGGCCAGGCCGGGCGCGCGCGGCGCGTCCATCCTGGGCGCGCTTCCGGTCTGACTGCGTTCCGGACGCTAGAAGCCCTTCGCGTAGGGAAGTGACTCGGCCTTGGCGAGCACCTGGTCGCGCGCGTCGAGCAGGGTGCGCATCGCGTCCCAGCTCCCGTCCATGAGCTGTTCCCGCGCGCCTTCTGCCAGCTTGATCGGCGCGCTGCCGCCGCGCCAGGTCAGCGTGCGCGCCGCGAGATCGAGCGCGATCTCCTGCGACGGGTCGAGCTCGACGGCGTCCATCAGGCGCGCGACGTCGGCGCGCGCGGCGCTGACCGCGGGGATCCCCAGGGCGACGCAGTTCCCGAAGAAGATCTCCGCGAACGACTCGCCGACGAGCGCGCGGATGCCCCAGCGCGCGAGCGCCTGGGGCGCGTGCTCGCGCGAGCTGCCGCAGCCGAAGTTCTGATTCACGACCAGGATCTCGGCGCCCCGGAAGCGCCGGTCGTTGAACGGGTGTCCCTTCGGCACGCCGTCCTGCGTGAAGCGCGAGTCGCGGAACACGAACTCCTCGAGTCCCGCGAAACGGATCGAGGTCATGTAGCGCGCGGGGATGATCTGATCGGTGTCGATGTCGTCGCCGCGCACCACCACGCCGCGCCCGCGGCGCCCGCTGACTCGTTCGGCGCTCACCTTCGCAGTCACAGCATCTCCCGCACGTCGGCGACCCGCCCGCGCAGCGCGGCGGCTGCGACCATCGCGGGGCTCATCAAGAGCGTCCGCCCGGTCGGGCTGCCCTGGCGGCCCTTGAAGTTGCGATTCGAGCTCGACGCGCACAGCTCGCGGCCGATCAGCTTGTCGGGGTTCATCGCGAGACACATCGAGCAGCCGGCCTCGCGCCACTGGAAGCCCGCCGCGCGGAAGACCTCGTGCAGCCCCTCGGCCTCGGCCTGCACGCGCACGGCCTCGGAGCCGGGGACGACCAGCGCGCGCACCCCGGGCGCCACGTTCCCGGTCTTCGCGACGCGGGCCGCCTCGCGCAGGTCGCTGATTCGGCCGTTCGTGCACGAGCCGATGAAGGCGACCTGGATCGGCGTGCCGGCGATCGGCCGGCCGGGCACGAGGTCCATGAAGCGGTACGCGTCTTCCGCGCCGGAGCGGTCGTCGTCCGGCAGCTCGTCGAGCCGCGGCAGATTCTCGGTGACCCCGATCGCCTGGCCCGGGTTCGTGCCC
>DATFUE010000596.1:0-3773 GCA_035261165.1 Myxococcota bacterium | reverse complement strand
GGCGTGCGCATCGACCCCGCCGTGCTCTCGCGCACCGAGCTCCAGCGCATCACGCGGCGCTACACGATGGAGATCATCGAGATGATCGGGCCGGACAAGGACATCCCCGCGCCCGACATGGGAACCGACGAGCAGACCATGGCCTGGATGATGGACACGTACTCGGGGCAGAAGGGCCACGCGGTGCCCGGAGTCGTGACGGGCAAGCCGATCGAGATCGGCGGCTCACTCGGCCGGCGCGAGGCGACCGGCCGGGGTGTGGTCACCTGCGTCACCGAAGCGTGTCACCACCTGCGCATGCAGATCCAGGGCGCGCGCATCGCCGTGCAGGGCTACGGCAACGTCGGCGCGAACGCGGCGCGCCTGGCGGGCGCCGCCGGCGCGCGCGTGATCGCGGTCTCCGACGTGAAGGGCGGCATCCACGACCCGCGCGGCCTCGACCTCGCCAAGGTCGACGCGTGGCTGAAGGAGCACCGCTTCCTCGAGGGCTTTCCCGGCGCCGAGCCCGTGACGAACGCGGAGCTGCTCGAGCTCGACTGCGACGTGCTGATCCCCGCGGCGCTGCAGAACCAGATCACCGAGAAGAACGCGGGCAGCATCCGCGCGCGACTCATGGTCGAAGGCGCGAACGGCCCCACCACGCTCGAGGCCGACGCGATCCTGCGCGAGCGCGGGGTCTTCGTCGTTCCCGACATCCTCGCGAACGCCGGCGGAGTCACCGTCTCCTACTTCGAGTGGGTGCAGGACGCGCAGCAGCTCTTCTGGAGCGAGGACGAGGTCAACGAGCGACTCACGAAGATCATGTCGAAGGCGTTTCGCGAGCTGCTCGCGCTCTCGCTCGAGAAGAAGCTCGACCTACGCACGGCCTCGCTCTGGCGCGGCATCGAGCGCGTCGCCGCGGCGAAGCGCGTGCGCGGCATCTTCCCGTAGAGCCGCCTTCCGGCGAGTGGGCCTAGTGACGTCCAGGGCGCTGCCGGCGCAGAAAGCATTTGCTGTCCAGAAAAGCGAGTGACTAAGTTCGGCGCCAGAGATCGACGGGTCGAGTGACTCCGGCGGGCCGGAACGGCAGCGCGATCTCGCGGCCGCCCTGCCCGGCCGAGGCGTAGGCCGCGAGCAGGATCTCGAGCACGGCGCGCCCGTCCTCGCCGGTCTCCTCGACCTTCGCGCCGCCGAGGCCGGCGATGAAGTGCACGAGCTCGCCGACGTAGCCGTGCTCGAGCAGCGGGTCGACGGTCGGGCGAGTCACTGCGCCGCCCTTCTTGGCTAGGCGCAACCCGGTTTCGCCCATGAGGTCGACGAACAGGCTGCCGTCGCTGCCGTGGATCTCGAGCGTGCTCTGCATGCCGCTGGTCACGGCCCAGGAGCTTTCGGACACGAGGGTGACGCCGCTCGCGAGCTCGATCCGCACCTCGGCATCGTCGTCGAGGTCCGTCTCGTCCGCGTGCAGCGTCGTCGCCAGTCGCGCCGAGACGGCGCGCACCGCGGGGCGATCGAACACGAAGCGCAGCGCCTCGATCCCGTGACAGCCCATGTCCATCAGCGCGCCGCCGCCCGCCTCGGCGCGGTCGAAGAACCAGGGCGAGTACGGGCCGCCGTGCTTCTCGACCTGTCGCGCCCAGAGCACGCGGCCCACCGCGCCGTCGCGCACCAGGTCGCGCGCGCGCCGATACAGCGGCGCGAAGCACAGGTTCTCGGCGTAGCCGAGGGTGACACCGTGGCGTGTCGCGGCGGCGCAGAGCGCGTCCGCCTCGTCGAGCGTGAGACACAGCGGCTTCTCGACGACCACGTGTTTCCCGGCCTCGAGCGCCGCGAGCGCCTGTGCCGCGTGCAGGCGGTTCGGGGAATTCACGCACACGAGCCGCACGTTCCCATCGGCGAGCAGCTTCGGCAGCTCGTCGAACGTGTAGACGCTCGCGCGGCCGTTGCCCCCCGTCAGCTTCTCCGCCGCCGCGCGCGTGCGCGAAGCCACGGCCGCGAGGTACGCGCCGCCCGCGCGCTGCAGCGCGGCCAAGTACACGCGCGAGATCCAGCCCGCGCCCAGCAATGCGATCCCGGGGACCTCGATCGTCAGGGTCTCAGAGCTTCAGGAGCTGCGCGACGCGCTCGCGGTGCTCCGCGGGATCGCCGTAGGTGACTTCGATCGCCTTCGCGCGCTTGAAGTACAGGTGGCAGTCGTACTCCCAGGTGAAGCCGACCCCGCCGTGGATCTGAATGTTCTCGGCGGACGTAGCACGGTAGGCGTCGCTCGTGTACGCCTTGGCCATCGAGGCCGCGAGCTCGGCCTCGGCGGTTTTCTCCGCCACCGCCCACGCCGCGTAGTAAGTGATCGACTTCGAGGACTCGACCTGGATCAGCATGTCGGCGCACTTGTGCTTGATCGCTTGGTTCACGCCGATCGGCTTGCCGAACTGCACCCGCTCCTTCGCGTACTTCACCGAGTCCTCGAGCACCTTCTGCGCGCCGCCCAGGGCTTCGGCGGCGAGGTGCACGAGCGCGTGATTGCGCACCGTCTTCCAGGTCGCCCAGCCGGAGCCGGGTGCGCCGAGGAGCTGTGCGGGGGTGCTCGCGAACTTCACCTCGGCGATGCGCCGCGTCTGGTCCATCGAGAGCAGCGGCGTGATGGTCATGCCGGGCGCCCCGCGCTCGACCGTGAAGAGCGCGATGCCCGCTTCGCCCGGGCCACCGGCGCGCGCCGCGACCACGATCACGTCGGCGCTCTGCGCGTCGGGAACGAACAGCTTGGTACCGGTCAGCACGAAGCCCGCGCCCTTCTTCTCCGCGCGTGCCGCGAGCTCGTCGGGATTCTCGTTGCCCGAGTCCTCGGTGATCGCGAAGCTCGCGATCTTCCGGCCCGCCGCGATGTCGGGCAGGAGCTCCTTCTTCTGTGTCTCGGTGCCGCCGTGCAGGATCGCGAGCGCGCCCTGGAAGCTGGCGAAGAACGGCGACGGCGTGAGCGCGCGGCCGAGCTCCTCCGCGATCACGATCTCGTCGACCAGGGTGAGACCGGCGCCGCCGTACTCCTCGGGCAGCAGCAGCCCGAGCCAGCCGAGCTCCGCCATCTTGGCGTACGCCTCCGGCTTGAAGCCGCGCGGGTCGTCCATCAGCTCGCGCACCGCGCTCATGGGCAGCTCTTTCGCGAGAAACTCGCGGGCACTGTTGCGCAGCAGCTCTTGTTCTTCCGAGAAGCCGAAGTTCACGGCGGCGATTCTATCCCCCTGATTTTTCGAGGGTCAAACCCGGCGATTGCGGGCTTCGAAGCGGCTAGCGTAGGGTGGCGTCCGACATGGCGTTGAGGGCCGACCCGGGGAGACACCGCGCATGAGCGCGAAGATCGAGGCGCAGCGCGTCTGCAAGCGGTTCGGCTCCGTGGTGGCGCTCGACGAGCTGTCGCTCGAGATCGCGCCCGGCGAGGTGTTCGGGATCATCGGCCCGAACGGCGCGGGCAAGACCACCTTTCTACGTATCCTGACCGGCTACTGGCTCGCGTCGGACGGCGACGTATTCGTCGACGGCATCTCGGTCACGCGCGAGCGCTTCCGCGTGCAGGCGCGCCTCGGCTACGCCTGCGAGCAGCCGAAGCTCTACGCGGACCATCGGGTCGACACGTTCCTGAAGATGATGGGCGAGCTCCGCGGTCTCTCGGGCGCGCGGCTGCGCGAGGCGACAGCGCTCGCGGTCGACCGGCTCGGGCTCGAGTCGGTGCTCTCGCGTCGCATCGCCGTGCTCTCGAAGGGATTCCGGCAGCGCGTCGCGCTCGCGCAGGCGCTGCTCCA
>DATFUE010000595.1:0-3325 GCA_035261165.1 Myxococcota bacterium | reverse complement strand
GTAACGCCAAGGGATCCGTGCTCCTCGGCCCCGTGAAGTATCTGCGCAAGCGGCGCGACGCGGCCCTGGAGCTGCTCGCGCCGGAGCTCGCACACTATCTCGACAACGACGTGCGAATCTCCGCGTGGTATCCCGAGGACGACTTCGTTGCGCTGGTTCGTGCCAGCGCGCAGCTGATGTCGTCGAACGACCTGGCGGGAGCGATGGAGGCGATGGGCGCGGCCGGCGCCCACGAACACGCCGAAGTGTACGGCGCGCTGCTGGCGACGACCCTCCACTCGAATTCGAGCGTGTTCGCGCTCTGGTCCGCGCAGCACGACACGGGCAGACTGGAGGGCAGCCTCGACACGCCGACCAGCGCGCGGATCAAGCTGGTCGCGTTCGACTCACCCTCGGACGTGATCTGTCTGCTTTCCGGCGGCTACATTCGCGGTCAGCTCACCGCCGACGGCTGGGATGACATCGCGATCGACCACGCGCACTGCGTGCTGCGCGGCGACCCGCACTGCGAGTGGCGCGCCTCGTGGAAGAACCCGGACTCGACCCCGCTCACCCCTGTCCGCCGCCGTGCACGTTGAGCTTCTCCCCGGTGATGTAGCTGGCGCGCTCCGAGACCAGGAAGCGCACGGCGTTGGCCACGTCCTCGGGCTGACACACTCGGCCGAAGGGCATGACCGCGTCGAGCTTGCGGATGTCGTCGACCCCCATCGCCGCCTTCGCTAGCCTCCGCCCCATCTCGGTCTCGACCAGGCCAGGGGCGACCACGTTCACGCGGATGCCGTGCTTCTTCTCTTCCTTCGCCAGCGTGAACGCGAGTGACTCGAGCGCGGCCTTGCCCATGTTGTACGGCGCGCCGCCGCCGGCGTGGTGCAGCGTGGCGACCGACGAGATCATCACCACGTCGCCGCGCGGCCGCGTGCGCATCGACGGGATCACGAGATGGCACAGGTACCAGGCGCCGAAGGCGTGCGTGCGCACCACGCGCTCGAACTCCAGCGGGTCCGAGTTCTTCACGGTCTGGCCGCGACTCGCGATGCCGGCGTTGTTGACCAGGATGTCGACGAAGCCGAAGTCCCTGACGACCGCGTCGACCATCGCCTGACACGCCTCGAGTGAGTCGACCGACGCGGCGTAGGCGCGCGCGCGCCGCCCGAGCGACTCGATAGCGGCGACCGCTTCCTTGGCGGCGGCTTCGTCCTTGCGGTAGTTCACCGCGACGGCGGCGCCGTCCTCGGCCAATGCGAGCGCGATCGCCCGCCCGATTCCGCGGCTTCCCCCAGTGACCAGCGCGACGCGTCCCGCGAGCGACATGCGATTCCCTCCTTTTGGGCCGCCGGGAGGATACCGCGGCGGCACACCTCGAAGTCACGCCGGCTCGCCGCCGAGGATCTTGTCGCCGTCCCGACGCCAGCGGTACACGAGCGGCGCCTTCGTGCGCTCGAGCTGCTTCCACAGCGTCGGGTCCGCGCGCCTGGGCAGCGCGAGCTCGGCCAGGCCGCTGGCGTCGCAGCTCCAGAGCCGCGCGTGGGGCTTCGTGCGCTCGATCCGCCCGATGACTCGCGAGAGCGCTGAGTCCGACCCGGCGCCGGGCGCCTCGCCCGTATGCGCTCTCTCGAGCGCGAAGAACGCGTAGGGCAGGCTGCGCAGATCGATGCCGGCGCGCCGGCCGAACTTCACCCAGTCGGAGTCCGCGAGGATCCCGGGCGGTGGCGGCGCGAAGAAGTGGCACCAGTGCCGTTCGTTGCCCTGCGCGAACATCGGGCAGCTCTGCGCGTGCGTGCAGGGGGCGATGAGCCGGAATCCTTCGCAGAGCTCGTCGCGCAGCCGGCCGAGCCGCCGACTCACCGCATGCGCTCCCGGCTCGACCCAGAGCACGGCAGCGGCGCGCGCCGCGAGCGCGCGCAGCGAGGCGAGCGCCGCCGCATCGAGCTCGTTCAACACGTGACTCACGACCAGGAGGCCGATCGGCGCGTCGCCGGCGAACGAGCGCGGGGTGGCCTGCGTGACGCGAAGTGCGGGGAACGAGCGCCGCGCGGCGTCCGCGGCGAACTCCGCCGCGAGCGGCGCATGATCCCACACGGCGAGCGAGTCGAAGACCTCCGCTCCGAAGAACGAAATGACTCGCCGCGCCGCGATTCCGCTGCCGCAGCCCCAGTCGAGCACCGCGCGCGCCCGCGCGCCGGGTTGCCAGCCGCGCATGCGCAGCTCGCGCAGCACCTGGTCCCACTTCCAGCCGATGCGCTCGCCGTAGGTGCGGTCGTAGCTCGCGAGCTCGCCGAGAGACTCCCAATAGGGACCCTCCGCGGCGGCGCCGTCGAGGAACCGCTCGCGCAGACGCTCGAGCCGGGGCCAGTCGAGATCGGACCAAGTCACGCGCTGGCGAAGGATAGCGCCGAACGGCTAGCGGCGTTTGCGCGGCAGCGAGTGCTCCCAGTCGGCGAGGATCGCGCGCAGCGCGGACACGAAGGCGAGCGGCTGGTCCAGCAACAGGTGGTGGTAGGCCTGCGGGATCTCGACCACCGGCGCGTTGCGGTCGAGGAGCTCATAGATGTAGTCGGCGACGTCGGGAGTCACGAGGTCCGAGAGCTCGCCGCGAAACACCGCCACCCGGCAGCGCACCTGCGACAGGTTCTCGGCGATCGCCTCGGGCGCCGCGCGCCGGAACACGACCGGGTCGAACTTCCAGGTCCAGCCGGACTCCGTCTGGTGTAGCGAGTGGCGCGCCACGTGCTCGACGATCCAATCGTTCGCGCAGGGCTGAGGGGGGATGAGGCGGAACTTCGCCACGGCGGTCTCGAAATCGCGGTAGGTCTTCGGGTTGCGGAACGCGCGCCCGCGGGTGCCTTCCTCGGACTCCGGATCGGGCCGGCGCACCGGTGAGTCGACGATGATCGCGCCTGCGAGCCGGTCGCCGAAGCGCGCGGCAGCCCCGATGCACACGATCCCGCCCATGCTGTGACCCACGAGCAGCGGCGCGCCCACGATGCCCGCGTGGCGCGCGACCGCCATCACCTCGTCGGCCCAGACCTCGCGGCGGTATTCGCTGCGCCGCCCGCTGTCGCCGTGACCGGAGAGGTCGAGCGCCACGACGTGGTACTGCGACGTGAGCAGCGGCGCGATGAAGCTCCACCAGTGCGCATGCGCCGCGCCGCCGTGCACGAGCACGATGCCGGGCTTCTCGCGCTCGCCCCAGCGCAGGTAGTGGATGCGCGCGCCCGCGACGTCGACGTGCGCCTCGTCCGGCTTGTGTTCGAGCGCGCGCCGGAACCAGTCCGGCGACTCACTCATCGAGCTCGTACTTTTTCTTGAGCTCGGGGTCGCGCGC
>DATFUE010000594.1:0-8845 GCA_035261165.1 Myxococcota bacterium | reverse complement strand
AAGCTCCAGGGCTGCGAGCTGAATCACCAGATCGCGGCGCTCGCGCTGGACGTGCTCGGCGAGCTCGGCCCGCTCCACCACGGCAGTCCGCACGAGCGCGCGCACGGCGCCTGGCCCTATCAGTGGATGTTCTCGCTCGGGTTGATCATCGGCGGCGGCACCGCGCAGATCCAGAAGAACATCATCGCGGAGCGCGGCCTCGGCCTGCCGCGCGAGCCCAAGGCGGTTTGAGTCGGCGATGGATTTTGGACTGAGCGAAGAACAGAGACTCCTTCAAGACACGATCCGCAAGCTGCTCGGCGACGCGTTTCCGACGGCGCGCGCGCGAGAGATCTCGAAGACCGAGAGCGCTCACGACGCAGGTTTGTGGAAGCAGCTCGCGGAGAACGGCGCGCTCGGCGCGCTGATCCCGGAGCGGCACGGCGGCAGCGAGCTCTCGTTCCTGGACGCGATGCTGATCTCGGAAGAGATCGGCCGCGCGGCCGGCCCCGGCGCGTACGCCGCGACCGCGGTCATGGCCGCGGTCGCGATCGGCGCTTCGCCCGACGAGACCCTGCAGAAGGAGCTGCTGCCGCGGATCGCCGCGGGCGCGACACGGTTCGGTGTCGCCCTCTCGGAGGCGCACGGAGCGCGCGACGGCGCGCGCGTGCGGATCGACCACGGGCGCGCGGACGGAGTCGCCCTGTTCGCGCTCGACGCGGTCGAGGCCGACCGGCTGCTCGTGTACACCTCCGGGGAGCTCGCGCTCGTGGCGAGCGCGGCTCCGGGGGTCGAGATCGTTCCGCTCTCCGCGATCGACGGCACGCGCCGCTTCGCGGAGGTCCGCCTGCACGCGGCCGAAGTGCAGGCGCTGCTCGGCGCGCCGGAGCGCGTGCTCGCCGCGGGGCGCCTCGCGCTGGCGTTCGACTCACTCGGCGCGAGCGAGCGCGCGCTCGAGCTCGCCCTCGCCTACGCCGCGGAGCGCAAGCAGTTCGGGCGAGTCATCGGCTCGTTCCAGGCGGTGAAGCACATGCTCGCCGAGATCGCCGCGGCGCTCGAGCCCGCGCGTTCGCTCGCCTGGTACGCCGCGCACGCGTTCGAGCACGAGCCCCGCGACGCCGAGGGCATGGCGGCACTGTGCAAGGCGCACCTGTCCGAGGTCGCGAGCGAGGTGCTGCGCAAGGCGACCGAGGTCCACGGCGGCATCGGCTTCACCGAGCAGTACGACCTGCACCTCTGGTTCCGGAGGGTTGCGCTCACTCGGCCGCTGCTCGGCGGCCCGGATCTGCTGCGCGAGCAGGCGCAGCGGCTGCGCGGCGAACACCGCCCGTTATAATCCGCGGCCCCGACATCGGCCCGGGCCGATTTCCCGCGGGGGCCGAGGAGTCACGCGTTGCCCGAGTTCGTTTTCGTGATGGAGGACCTGCGCAAGGTCGTCCCGCCCGACCGCATCCTGCTCGACGCGATCTCGCTGTCGTTCTATCCGGGCGCGAAGATCGGCGTGCTCGGCCACAACGGCTCGGGCAAGAGCACCCTGCTGAAGATCATGGCCGGCGAGGATCAGGAGTTCGTCGGCGTCGCGCGCCCGCACGCGGGTCTGCGCATCGGCCATCTGCCGCAGGAGCCGAAGCTCGACGAGACCAAGACCGTGCTCGACGTGGTGAACGAGGGCGTCGCCCCGACCCGCGCCCTGCTCGCCGATTTCGAGGCGATTTCCGCGAAGTTCGCCGAGCCGATGGACGACGACGCGATGGAGAAGCTGCTGGAGACTCAGGCCAGGCTCCAGGACCGCATCGACGCCGAGAACGCCTGGGAGCTCGACCGCACGCTCGAGGTCGCGATGGACGCCTTGCGCCTGCCGCCGAGCGACGCAGAAGTGCGTCACCTCTCGGGCGGCGAGCGGCGCCGCGTGGCGCTGTGCCGGCTGCTCTTGCAGCGGCCCGACATGCTGCTGCTCGACGAGCCGACGAATCACCTCGACGCCGAGTCGGTCGCCTGGCTCGAGCGCTTCCTGGACGACTACCCGGGCACCGTCGTGGCAGTGACTCACGACCGCTACTTCCTCGACAACGTCGCCGGCTGGATCCTCGAGCTCGATCGCGGCCGCGGCATCCCCTACAAGGGCAACTACAGCGCCTGGCTGGAGCAGAAGCAGAAGCGGCTCGAGCTCGAGGAACGCAAGCAGACGGCGCGACAGCGCACGCTGCAGCGCGAGCTCGAGTGGGTGCGCATGGCGCCGCGCGCCCGCCAGGCCAAGAGCAAGGCGCGCGTCGCGGCGTACGAGAAGCTGCGCTCCGAGGAGGAGAACCGCGCGCCGGACACGGTCGAGATCGCGATTCCCCCGGGCCCGCGGCTGGGCGAGAACGTCGTCCAGGCCGAGGGTCTGTCGAAGGGCTACGGCGACTTACTGCTGATCGACAAGCTCGACTTCAAGCTGCCGCCCGGCGCGATCGTCGGCGTGATCGGCGGAAACGGCGCGGGCAAGACGACCCTGTTCCGCCTGATCACGGGCGCAGAGACTCCGGACTCGGGCGTGCTGCGCATCGGCGAGACGGTGAAGCTCGCGTACGTCGACCAGGCGCGCTCCGATCTCGATCCGAAGAAGACCGTCTTCGAGGCGATCTCGGACGGCGAGGAGAAGCTGAAGGTCGGCAGCCGCGAGCTGCCGAGCCGCGCGTACGTCGGCTCGTTCGGCTTCAAGGGCCCCGATCAGCAGAAGCGCGTGTCGATGCTCTCGGGCGGCGAGCGCAACCGCCTGCATCTCGCGCGCACGCTGAAGGCCGGCGGAAACGTGCTGCTGCTCGACGAGCCGACGAACGACCTCGACGTCGACACGCTGCGCGCGCTCGAGGAGGCGCTGCTCGGCTTCTCGGGCTGCGTCGTGGTGATCTCCCACGATCGCTGGTTCCTCGACCGCATCGCGACGCACATCCTCGCCTTCGAGGGCGACAGTCACGTCGAGTTCTTCGAGGGCAACTACCAGGAGTACGAGGCCGACCTGAAGCGCCGCCGCGGCGTCGACGCCGACCAGCCGCACCGCATGCGCTTCAAGCGTCTGACTCACTAGCCCGGCAAGAGCGCGCGCAGCGCGAGCGCCACGGGAAGCGCCAGCGCGGCCAGGGTCAGCACCGCATCCAGGACGGCCAGGCAGCACCAAAGGGCGTAGGACGCGAGGTCGGCGCGCGTGGGCTCGGGCGCGGGCCGATCGAGGGCGAGGCGCGCGCGCAGGTGAGCGATGGGCTCGTGCAGCAGCTTCTCCGAGCAGCCTTCGGGATACAGGTTCCGGCTGTGTCTGCCGCGCACCCAGGCGCGCCAGGTCGCGCCGGGATTCACGACCCAGCCCAGGGTCATGCCGAGCAGGTTGATGTACCACGCGAACCAGAGACGCCCGCAGCCCGAGGCGATCTCCCAGGCGCTGATCTCGGCCTCGCCGGTCCAGTCGGTCTTGTAGCCCGTAGCGACGTGGTGGAGGTCGTGCATGACGACCGCCTTGCGGCGCGCGTCCGAGTTGGGAAAGCCCAGCGGGATCGGCCCGAGCTTCGCGAGCTGCACGAACTTCGCGGCGTAGCCGCCGTCGGACGGAAAGCCGGCCTCGGCGAAGTATCTCGAGCGCGCCTCGCCGACTGTGAGTGACTCGGGTGTCATCTCGCGGTTCCCTTCTTCTTCGGCCGCGCCCGCAGGCCGTCGAGCTGGAGCTCGAGCGTGCGGCGCAGCCCGTCTTCCGCCCCTTCGCGCGAAACGAGTCCCGCGCCGAGCCAACCCTGGATCCAGTAGCCGTAGTGCGCGAACAGCGCGTTCGCGACCAGCATGGGCGCGAGGTCGGCGCGGAGCGCGCCGCGCGCCTGCGCCTTCGCGACAAGGTCGGCCACGTGCGCGCCGAACTCGAGCGTGAGTCGGCCCATGAGCGAAGAGTCGTGCTCGCGGAAGAACAGCTCCCGCACCAGCGCCTTCGCGTGCGCGGGGTCGCGCGCGTAGTACGCGATGAAGCGGCCGAACAGCGCCATGAGCTGGGCGACGAAGTCGCGCTCGCGCATCGCGGCCGAACTCCCCTCCGCGAAGATGCGCCGCGCATCTTCCTCGAAGGTCAGGAACAGGAGCTCGCGCTTGTCGCGCACGTAGAGGAACAGCGTGCCTGTGCCGATGCCCGCGCGCTCGCAGATCTCGCGCGCGGTGGTGGCCTCGAAGCCGCGCTTGGCGAACAGCGCGCGCGCCGCCGCGCGGATCCGAGTCAGCTTCTCGCGCTTGTTGCGCTCGCGCAGACCCCCTGCGATTTCGGCCACTTCCGACACCGGCGTTCCTTCGACCTCGAATGATCGCGATCAATTATGATCAAGATCATTTTCTCCTGCAAGGCCGTTGCCCGAAGGCTGGCGCGCTTGCCGGCGGGTTGCGCGCCGCGTGCGCTCCGCACTCGTTCGACGCCGCTTCTGGTAGAGTGCCGCCGTGACTCGCGCCCCCCTGCTGCTCCGCCTGCTGCCGCTCTGCGTCGCGACGCTGCTCGCGCTCGTTCCGCTGCTCGCGCTCGCGGGCGCGCCGCTTCCGGACCCGAATGACCCGAATGACCCGAATTCTCCCCTGGGGCGGGGCGACGACATCCCCTGCTTCGACGCGGCCAAGGTGGCGCCGTCGCTGTCGCTCGTGATCCACAGCGATCCGAACGACCCGAACTCTCCCGTCACCGGAAGCTTCTACAGTGGACTGAAGGACTGCGCGACCTTGTGCAAGAGGGCCGGAGTCAGCTGCGCGAAGTTCGTGAAGCGCGCGGTGGCCTGCGAGCTGCGCTTCGCCGATGACCGCGCGCGCTTCAAGGTGCGCACGAACTGCGAGGGGCTGCGCGGCGCGGAGCTGAAGACTTGCGCAGCCGAGTCCGAGCCGGCGCGCACCCTCCAGCGCCAGACAGCCAGCAACAAGCTCACACCCGCACTCGACGCCTGCGCCGCTCGCGCAGCCGAGTGCACGGGGACGTGCAATGCGCCCTGAGCTCGTGCGGCGAGCGCTCGTCCTCGCGCTGGTGTGCGCCAGCGCGCTCGTCCCTCTGCGCGTCGCGCGCGCTGGACTGGGGTCGCTCTACACCGAGCTCGTCTGCCGCGAGATCAGCGACGTCCCGAAGGCATTCGACTTCGCGACGAGCTTCGTGGGCCTCGTGAACTGCGACCGCCTGTGTCTCGACGCCTTTCTCGTCTGCAAGCGCGACGTCGACGAGGCGGCGAGCTGCCAGGTCGCGTTCGCGAACGATTGGATCGCGTTCGACAGCCGCTTGGACTGCAACGGCGAGAGCGGCTCCGCGCTCAGCGACTGCAAGGCGGGCTGGGCAGCCGACAAGAAGTTCTGGCAAGACACGATCAAGGGCAACCAGCTCTCCGGACGCTTCAGCTGCGGGACGAAGCTGAATGGCTGTTCGACCAACTGCTCCGGACACTGACTCCGAGGCAGCAACGCCGGCGACGCCCTCTTCGCGCCGCCGGCGCCGTAAAGTGAATGCGCGCTAGGTCAGAGGGGGCCTGCGCAGGCGGCTACGCAGTCATCCCCCCACACCCGACAGTTGTTGATGTTTGTGTCTCGGTCCGTTTTCAGGGGTCCCTTCAGACCGTCCGCCTGGGAGCTCGCGGACGCGCGGCACGCCTTCCGGTCGACGGGGGCCGCGACGTTGTCGCACTCTTTCTTCGCGTAGTCCTCGTTGTCGGTGATCAAGTTGCCCTGACACGACGCGGCGTCCTTGGTGAACTTCTCACAATCCTTCGCGGTTGCCTTGCACAGCTCTACGCAGCGCACGTTTCCGGCGAAGGTGTTGGGGGCGTCGAGCGAGTCCCACGGATTGACGACGGCGTTGCAGGCGCCCCCGTTGAACGGGACGTTGAAGCCGGCGATTGCCGGCGCGGCGAGCGCGAACGACACGGCAGCGAGCACAATTCCCTGGACGAGCGAACGAACCATACGGCCATCTCCCTTTCGAGGCACGGTTGTCTCGAGGAGTGGCTCGTGCGCGATGCGCACGGATCCCACCGAAGCTCCACTCCCCCGACCGCAGTGGTAGCAGGTATCTCGACGAATGCACACGTCTGATGGTCGAATGGGCACCCTACCCATGCTCCGGTCTTCGGGACTCAGAGCGCGGTGAGCTCGACCGGAATTCCCGTCATGAACGCCTGACTCGAGAGCGGCTCGAAGCTGTCCGCTCCGATCGGCAGGAGCGCGTTGGCGTTCACTCCCGGCGTGCGCGCGGCGACGCTCATGCCGCTGCTGCCGCGATTTCCCCAGCCGTGGGTCAGGGCGACCACGCCGCGCATCAGGCCGGCGTCGTACGAGATCTCGAGCGCGAGCTCGCCGTGCTCGTTCCAGATGCGCACCTTCGCGCGGTCGCCGAGGCCGCGCGCGCGCGCGTCGGCGGGGTGGACGTAGAGGCGGTTGCGGTCGCGGTCGCCGCGCTTCATCGCCGGCACGTTCGCGTACCAGCTGTTGTGCATGTACGGGTCGCGGCGCGTGATCAGCTTCAGCCGCTCGAGCCCCTCGCGCTCCAGCTCGAGAAAGATCCGCTCCGCGCGCTCGAGCGCGTCCGCGAACGCCGGCGGGCAGCAGTCCACCTTGCCGTCGCCGGTCTGCAGCTGCTCGGCGAAGAACTTGCCCGGAGTGAGTGGCTCGAAGGCGAGCGGCTGCCCGCCCGCGCGCAGCTCCTCGAGTGAGTGGCCGCGCGCGTGCAGCATGTGATCGATGCGGCCCCAGAGGTCGGGCGCCGGGCCGGCGTCGAGCGGACTCTTCAGGCCGAGCGCCTGCGCGAGGCGCGCGAAGATCCACCACTCCTCGCGGCGCTCGCCGCGCGGCTCGACGACGGCGTCGCTCCACTGGATCCACGGCTCGTGCTGCAGGCCGAGCCCGGTGATGTTCACGTCCGCGCGCTCGAACATGTCGGTCGCGGGCAGGAGCCAGTGCGCGTACTCGCCGGTCGCGTTCTTGTACAGGTCGATGCAGACCAGCAAGTCGAGCTTGGCGAGCGCCTCGCGCATGCGCGCCTCGCCGCCGATCGAGAGCAGCGGGTTCCCCGCCACGACGATCAGCGCGCGCACCGGGCTCCGCTCGGCGAGGATTGCGTCGGCGAGCAGATTCCCGGGCAGGCTGCCCCTGCGCAGGCGGCCGAATTCGGTGTCGGCGAAGCCCTTGTCGAACTCGCGCCGCCCCGCCTTCGCGGCGGGATAGAAGCCGACCGATAGGATGTTCCCGCCGCGCCGGTCGAGGTTGCCGCTCGCGAACGAGAGCATGTGCAAGAGCCAGTAGGCGAGCGTGCCCTGCCGGCCCATGTTCACGCCGGTCGACATGTGGACCGAGGCGCCGCGCGCCGCGGCCAGCTCGCGCGCCATACGCCGAACGGTGTCGGCGGGGACGCCGGTCACCCGCTCCGCGCGCTGCGCCGGATAGCGCGCCGCGAACGCGAGCAGCCCATCGACGTGCGACCCGTGTGCGCGCAGCGCCTCGCGGTCGAGCGCGTCGTTGCGATCGAGCTCGTGCAGCAGCGCCGCCATGAGATACAGATCGGTGTCGGGACGGATCAGCACCTCCTCGCCCGGCTCCGCCGACTCGATCGCGCGCGGATTCACGAAGTAGAGCTTCGCCCCGCGCTTGCGCGCGTCCTTCAGTGCCTTCATCGGATCCGCGATCGAGATGAAGCTGCCGTGCGAGACGCGCGGGTTCGCGCCGAAGACGAGCAGGAAGTCGGTGTGCGCAAGATCGGGAATCGGGTGGATCGTGCTCGAGCCGAATACCGCCTCGCTGCCCGCGAACTTGTTCGCGCAGTCCTGCGTGCCCGACGAGAAGTTGCGCTTGGTGCCGAGCTGCGCGCCGAACGCGCCGATCGCCGGCCCCGCGAGCGTGTTGAAGGCGGACGGATTGCCGACGTACATCGCCAGCGCGTTCGGGCCGTGCTCGGCGATCAGCGCGCGCAGCGCGCCGGCCACGCCGTCGATCGCGCCATCCCAAGACACTCGCTCGGCGCGGCCGTCGACGGCGCGGCGCAGTGGGAAATCGAGTCGGTCTGGATCGCGGTGGATCTCGATCCCCGCGAGTCCTTTGTTGCACGCGAAGCCGCGAGTCACCGGGTGCTCGCGATCGGGCAGGAGCTTCTCCAGCCGCCCCTCGCTCACCGTGGCCACCAATCCGCACGCGGGCTCGCACACCCGACAGAACGTGCGCACTTCGCGTTCGCTCATGCTCGCTCCTCCACCTCAGCGTACCAGATTGCAGAGGGTCGCCGGGCCGCCGGAGGGCGCCGAGTGAGTGCGGCGGCGCTCCGCGCCTCAGGCGCGCCAGCCGAAGCTCTTCTCGACCTCGATGCGAATCAGGGTGGGCTCGCCCGAGAAGAGTCGCGTCGCGCCGCTGGCGTACGCCGGATACTTCGCGCGCAGCGCGTTGGCGGCGGCGAGCGCGTCCGCGGAGTCCGCTCGGACGACCGCGCCGCGACCGTCGACGCGCAGCCACCAGAGCTTCGTCCAATCTGCGTCGTAGTGATCGAGGAGGAGACACACGCGCGTGTCGCGGCGCAGGTTGCGCACGCGCGCGAGCTCCGCGCCGCGCTTCGCCTTGCCGTCGATCGGCGACCAGAGCGCGCCCTCGCGCTCCGCGAACACGATCGGAACCAGCTCGGGGCGCCCATCCTCGGCCAGCGTCGCCAGCCGCGCCACCGGCCAGGTCGCCAGGATCCGCTCGATCTCCGCGCGCTCGAGCTTCACCACCCGCCCTAGTGGATCGAGTAGGGCTCGGCGAGCTGAAAGCGCGCGATCTCCGCGTCGAAGCGCTCGCCGCCCTCGGTCACCATCTGGTAGGTGCCGCACATCGAGCCGAAGGGCGTGGTCAGGGGACACGCGGACGTGTATTCGAA
>DATFUE010000593.1:0-7255 GCA_035261165.1 Myxococcota bacterium | reverse complement strand
CGCGAGCCGATGTCGAGCGGCGCGCTCGCGATCGTCCCCCCCGTCTCGAACGCCGCGTACACCTTGTATCCGACGACGGCGCCCGTCGGCGGATAGAAGCGGAGCAGAACCGCATCAGCTCGGGCAACCGCCGAGAGCGTGAGCATTCCCACGAAACAGCAGACGTGAACGCGCGACAGCAAGCGCAGCAGCAGCATGGCGGCCCCCCCGAGTGATGCGGACTGGGGGAGGGTGCTTGCTCGAGCACGAGCTCGCCGTGACTCTGCTCACGCGCGCTTCGTGAGCTGAGTCACTATTCTCGACGGCGAGGCGAACCCGGAGCCTAGGGCTCGTCGGCGGGACCGAAGAGTCCCAGGAACGCTCGAGCAACGCTTTCGTTCAGTCGGTGCGGCTCGCGCTCCGCGTTTGGCGGCGCGTCGTCGAGCGCCGACTCTGGGGGCTCGAGCTCCTGCGGCGCGCCGTCGAGCCATTCGTCGACGCGCTCGAGCAGCTTCTCCACGTCGGAGACGCGCGCCGCGACGCGCGCGCGGTGCGCGCGCAGCTTCTCGAGCGAGGCAGCGCTGTCCGGAGCGCGCATCACCTCGACGACTTCCGGCAGCGGCATCTCGAGCGCGCGCAAGAGGCGCACGCGCAATGCGTCGGGCAGCTGCTCGGGCCCGTAGAAGCGATACCCGCTCTCGCGATCGACGTGCGCCGGCAAGAGCAGCCCCTGACTCTCGTAGTGGCGCAGCGCGCGCACCGTGAACCCGGCGAGCTGCGCGAAGCGGCCGATTGGTATCAACGCACTCACCTTGGACGCGATCTCACAGCGAAGAGTAGAGCGCGGCGAGCAGCGCGCGAGGGCGCGGATCGACGAGCCAGAGGCCGGTGTGCATGCGGTTCATCACGTAGCCGAAACCGATGCGCGCTTCGGGATCGGCGAGGCCGAGCGATCCGCCCGCGCCGCCGTGACCGAACACGCGCGGGTTCGGGCCGAGCGGCTCCTGGTCCGGCGGGACCATGAAGCCGAGCCCGAAGCGAGTCACCATTGGCAGCACGGCGTCCTGCCCTTCCGACTGCACGACGCGCGCGCGCTCGATCGCCTCGCGGCCGAGGATGCGCACGGAGTCGAGCGTGCCGCCCTGCGCGAGCGCGGCGTAGATGCGCGCCAGCGCATGACCGGTCGTGTGTCCGTTCGCCGCGGCCAGCTCGGCGGCGCGCCAGTCGCGCGAGTTCGGGCTGATCCCGAACAGCATCGGGTTCGCGAAGGTCTTGGCCAGCATGCCCTCGGGATCCTTGGCGATGATCTCCATCATGTTGGGGCCGTCGCCAGTCACGATCGGTCCCTGGACGAGGTCCGCGGTGCGCGCGTCGAGCTCCGCGGGCAGCCCGATCCAGAACTCGGCGCCGAGCGGCGCGGAGACGTGTTCGCGCACGTAGCGGCCGATGCTCATGCCCGAGACGCGGCGCACGAGCTCACCCACCAGCCAGCCGTACGTGATCGCGTGATAGCCGTGCTTCGTCCCCGGAGTCCACCACGGCTTCTGCTCCGCGAGCGCCGTGGTCATCGTTCCCCAGTCGAAGATGTCCGCCGGCGCGAGTGGCTTGGCGATCGCCGGCAGCCCGGCGCGGTGACTCAGCAGCAGGCGCACCGGCAGCTCGGCCTTGCCGTTCTGCGCGAACTCCGGCCAGTAGCGCGCGACCGGCGCGTCGAGATCGAGCTCTCCGCGCTCGACCAGCTGATGCGCGCACAGCGCGGTGATTCCCTTCGTGGTCGAGTAGACGTTGGCGAGCGTGTCGTGGCGCCAGGGCGCCCCGCCGTCCTTGTCGGCGAAGCCGCCCCACAGGTCGACGATCGGCCGGCCATCGAGGTAGATGCACAGCGCCGCGCCCAGCTCCGCGCCGCTCGCGAACCCGGCCTCGAACACCTCGCGCACGCGCTTGAAGCGCGCGTCGCACAGACCCTGGAGCTCTACCGCCGCCATCGCCGTTCCTCCGTTCTTCGCTCGTGTTGCGGCGATTCTACGCTCTCGCTAGCCGAGCTTCCGAATCACGTTCTCGGCGTAGCCTTCGAGGTAGCGGCGCTTCTGGTCGAGGCTGGAAGTCGGACCGAGCGTGTACAGGAACGGGTAGCTGACGGTGCCGTGCGCCCCCTGATCCTCGAGGCGGCGCAGCACGTCGGCCTCGGGCGCGGTGGTGAGCGGCACGATCGCCTCGAACGGCTGGCGGGCGCGGCCCGCTTCCGCGCGCAGGCGCGCGAGCTCGGCGAGATCGCGACCCGCTTGCTCCGGGTCCGTGCCGGTGCCGAGCCAGCCGTCGGCGAGCTGCGCGGTGCGCCGGAACGCGGCGGGACTCGCGCCGCCAATGTAGATGGGCACGCTGCGCTTGGGCGCAGGGCTCATCTGCATGCGCGGGATGTCGAAGAAGCGCCCGTGGTGCTCGACCATGCCGGGCTCCCAGAGCGTGCGCAGCGCCACGATCGCTTCGTCGAAGCGCGCGCCGCGCGTGTGGAAGTCGACGCCGAGCTGGTCGAACTCCTCCTTCATCCAGCCCGCCCCCGCGCCGAGCACGAAGCGCCCGCCACTGAGGACGTCGAGCGTCGCGCAGGCCTTGGCGACCTCGACGGGGTGCCGCAGCGGCAGGATGTAGACCATGGTGGCGAAGCGCAGCCGCGTGGTGACCGCGGCCATGGCCGCGGCGGCCGCGAACGGCTCAGGCCAGGGCGTCTCGGCGTGGAAGCCAGGTACACCGTCCGGTGTATATGGGTACTTCGAGGCGGTCTTCTCGGGGTGGAAGAGGTGGTCCGAGACGAGGATTCCCTCGAAGCCGGCCTGCTCGGCCAGCTTCGCGATCTCGACCAACTGCTCGGGCTCGGTGAACGACACGGCCTGCCAGAATTTCATGGCGCCTTCTTTCGTTTGCCCGACTTCGCGGGCGCGGTGACGGCGATCGGGTTCGGCGACGGGCTGTAGATGCGGTCGCCCTCCTTCGAGCCGTCGAGGTTCGAGGCGTTGCCCGCGGCAAAGAACGCGACCCGGCCGGTCGCGGCGGGGGGCGCGATCCAGTCGAAGGTCCAGCGCCGGCCCCCCGCTTCGCCGACTCCGGTGCCGTAGTACGAGTGACTCACGTAGCTGCGCCCGCCGACGGTGCCGCGGATCAGCTCGGTGTTCGGCAGGTCGGTGATCACGAACTCGCCGGCGCCGGTCCACTTGGACGCGGACACTGCGGTGACCTGGAAGCCCCAGCGGCGGCGATCGTCGTCGGGATGCCGCAGCTCCAGCGTGAGCGCGTAGCGCTGTCCCGGGACGTAGCGCTCGGGTACACCGGAAAGCGTCAGCTCGCCGCGGCCGTCCGAGTTCAGCGGAAAGCCGGTATGACACGCGGTGCACACGGGCTCGGCCGGGAAGCCGCCGCCCTTCGGCACGCCCGTGGTGCCCGGCTGCGGCCCGGTCGACGACGCGAGCGCGGCTACGGCGGGAGCCAGCGCCAGCGCCGCGAGCCAGATCCTCTTCAACGAACGTCCCCTCCCCGCCCGAGGCGCGGCGCGCGATTCTAGAACGGCAGCCCGTAGTCGAGCCAGATGCCGAAGTCGTACGCGAGCCGCATGCCCGCGCGCTCCATGTTGTTCTGACTCGTGCCCCCGAAGGCGGTCTGCGTGATCACGGTGCGGCAGCCGCGGTCTGCGGCGTCGCGCCAGCGCCGCGCGATCAGCGCGCTCTGCGCGCCGCGGCCGCGCGCTTCGGGCAGGGTCGCGGACATACACAGATAGGCGACGTCGCCG
The DNA here is from genome assembly GCA_035261165.1 of Myxococcota bacterium. Lineage (GTDB taxonomy): Bacteria > Myxococcota_A > UBA9160 > SZUA-336 > SZUA-336 > VGRW01. The sequence continues at coordinate 3,495 of DATFUE010000593.1, read as the reverse complement.
TGAACGTAGAGACCCGCGCACGCGATCGGCGCGCCGTCGGCGAGCGCGATGTAGCGCTGGAACTCCGGCACCGTGAACCACGCCGCGCGCACGCGCTTCACGTCGGCCCATAGAAAGTCGGGCAGCGCGAAGCCGCGCGCCCAGAGCTCGAGATAGTGGCCGAGCTCGTCGAGCGGCGAGGGCCGGACCTCGATCGAGCTCGCGGGCGGCGCGACGCGGGCGTCGATCGGCGCGTACAGCAGCGCCTCGAAGCGCTCGAGCCCGACGCGCTCGGCGGCGAGCGTGACCGCGAGCGCCGACGTCAGCTCCGCAGGGCCGATCTCGAAGCGCGCACGGATGCCGTGCGCGCGGTAGAAGGCGAGCACCTCGCGCAGGGTGCGCGCGTCGGGGTGTTCGAGGCCGACGACCCGGTTATACCACTCGACCAGCGGCACCTTGCGCGCGATCGCCGCGGTCGCGCGGCCGAAGCGGCGCACCTCGATCTCGAACGGGTTGCCCTCGAGCGCCGCCGCGGCGCGCATGCCCTCGACGTGAAGCGCCTCGTGCACGGCCGCGAGCCGGCGCGCGAGCGCGATCGACATGACGGGTGCCGAGCTCATGGATCTCGCCGCACTATACGCGACCGCCGACGCCGCACTGAGTCAGCACCTCGGTCGCGAAGCTGCCCGGCGGAAGCGCGAGCGCGAGCCAGGCGACGTCGCCCGCGGTCTCGAGCCGCGGCGCTTCGAGAAACGGCACCACTAGCTCGCGCCGATCGCCCGGGCTCGCGAGCGGACCGTCGCCGTCGAACCAGGCCCAGTCGACGCCGGCGTTCGCGCTCCAGCGACGCTCTTCGGTGTCGACCGCCGGCGAGGGCGCGTACGCTTCCGGGCCGGGAAGTGGACCGGTGGCGAACACCTCGAGCCGGCCGGGAGCGGCGCGCTCGTTGGCCGAGTCGACGTCGGCGGCGGAGCAGCGGAAAAAGCCGCCGCCGTGTCTGCGCAGCACGTCGCCGGCGCGAACAGTATGAGTGAGTCCGGCCTCGCGCCGCGCGTCGAGCACCGCGTTGAAGACCGCGCTCTGCGCCGCCGAGGCGAGGAGCTTCGCGAAGCCCCGGCCGGGGGCACGCAGCGCGCGCTCGGGATCACCCGGCGCGCGGCGCAGCGCGCCGACCACGCGGCCAAAGAGACCGGGGCGGAAGTCACTCGGCAGCGGGTCGCCGGACTTCCAGGCGCCGGATGGATCGACGCAGAGCGCGGCAGCGCGCGCCGCTTCGCCGTTCGCCCAGGCGCGCGCGACCGCGAGGTTCGCACCGTCATGACCGAAGCGCTGCGCGCCGAAGCGGTTCTCGACGCCGAAGCGCTCGAGACGCTCGAGTGACTCCTGAAGCGCCGCGAGCGCCGCCGGATCTTCCGCGCCCTCGAGCCCGAGGCGGAAGCGGTTCCCGAGCAAGTGACCGAGGCGCAGCTTGTTGCGGTGGCGCGAGACGCGGAGCACCTCGATGCGCTCGCCCGCTGGCGCCGACAGCTTCGCGAGCGACGCCTCTTCCGCGAGCCGCACGCTGAACCACTGCCGCGCGATCGCGATCCGATCCTTGCGCCCCGCGTAGCCGACGTCGCGGCGCGCCCGGCCGGTCGCGCGCAGCAGCGCGTCCGCCACGTCGTCGGAGTTCACGCCTTCCTTCTCGACGAACACGTACAGGTGCTCGCCCGCGCCGTCGGGCTCGTAGGCCGCGAGCTCGGTCACCTGGAAGTGGGCAGCGCCAGGAAGCAGTCGCATCGCGCGACGTTAGCGCGGCTCCAAAGGGAAGGGGCCTGGACCCGTCAGGGGAGGGAGTCCAGGCCCCGAGGGCCCCGCCAGTCAGGGGTTGCGAGAAACGTCCGGCGGAGCGACGAGGACGGTTCCGGGGAGCGAAACCGTTCTGTGTCGCCAGTATAGAGCGGTGACTCGGGCGCGGAAGCCGGTTACGCGAATCTCCATGGAACGGGCACCAGGCCTCACGCGCCCGTCGCTCACTCGCCCGCTGCGACGGACGATCGGAGTGCGGCGCTGAGCTTCGCGACGACGTCGCCGCTGAAGCGGCCCTCGTAGAGGACGCGGCCGTCGCCGGTCTGCAGGAGCACCGCGGGCAGCCGCGTGTTCGCGTCGAGCAGCGAATGCGTGTAGGGCTCCGAGAGGTGCGCGTAGACGAACGGCAGGGTCCACTGCATCGCGCGGAGCTGACCACTCACTTGCGAGTCGGGGCGATGGCTCTGCGGGAAGAGGATCGTGAGCACGTCGGGGCGGTCACGGAGCCGCCCGAGCGCGGCCGAGATCTCGAGGAACTCCTTGCGCCAGGGATCGGCGAAAACGCAGAGAAACGCGCGGTGGCTCGCGGCCTCCTTGAACTCGAAGGCGCGGACCACCGGGCTGCGCGAGTCGAGCAGCCGCGGCCCGATCGCGAGCAGGAAGTTCGGCGCGAGCTTCTCGGCCTGGCCGAGGCGAATGGCGTTGGCGCGCTCGACCAGGTCGGTCGCGGAAATCGGGACGTCATGCAGGCCGTCGCGGCCGAAGTCGATGCGCGCGTCGCGCGCGTTGGCCACGCGAATCAACACGCCGAGCGACCCGCGAGCGAGTGATTGCCACTGCTTCGCGAGCGCGGTCTGGTACGGCCAGAAGAGCTCGTTCTCGACGAGGCTCGCTTCGGTCACGGCGGGGGCCTTCGCATTCGCGACGCGATACGCGGGGATCTTCCCCGTCATGTGGCCATCGGTCTCGGGGTTGTCGGCGGGGTCGGCCCGCAACGCTGCGGGCATCAGGAGAACGAGCACGAGCAGGAGTCTCTTCATCGTCGCTCCCTCGGCCCGAAACAGGAACCGCCACCCTTGCGGGCGGCGGTTCGAGGTTCAGGTCCGAAACACAGACACTATGCGGTGTAGCGGCGGCGGAGGCCGAAGGCCGCGAGGCCCGCGCCGAGGAGCACGAGCGTGCCGGGCTCTGGGACGACCGCGTTCAGGGACACGTTGTCGATGATCGGCTGGCCATTCGCCGGCGACAGCGAGAGGCGCACATAGAGCGTGCTCGCCGTGATGGGGCCGAAGCTGACCAGGAACGGCGTGTCATTCGTGTCCAGGTTCACGATCTGCGCGCTTGAGTAGCTGCTCCCGTCGAGCGAGTAGCTCACCCCGACCGCAGACGATCCCGAGAACGTCTTGCCGCCGAAGCTGATTCCCCAGCTCGTTCCTATGGGGCCGTTGGTCGTTCCGCGGAAGACCACGTCCGCGACCGACGGCGCAGTCATGCTGAGCGGGTTGTAGAACGTCTGCCCTTCGCTGGTAAGCACGGAGGCCGAGTCGAACGGAACGGCGCCTGGTGCGCCGCCCACCGGTGCATTGAGGTTCGAGGCAAGGGACCCCGAGGTCGGCCAGAACTGTGGCGTCGAACTCAACGGATCGACGTTTGTCGAGCCGAACGACCCGTCGATGTACATCGTGCCGTATGCGGCGGACTCCGCACCGGCGCTGAACGTGGGGTCCA